>JABABC010000056.1 GCA_014238445.1 Coxiellaceae bacterium | reverse complement strand
GTCTTGCATCAACTCACTCGCCAACACTGTTTTTCCAGCCAGCGAAGGACAAAAAATGGTTGCGGATCTAGACAGTTGTTGCTTGCCATCTAGAATAATTCTCACAGGCTGTTCAATATCCTTGACACCCTCTTTACGGCAAGTCAATCGCGGGTTGTCTTTTATCACAGTGCCAGCCCCAATCACAATAGCATCGACCCTATGACGTGTTTCATGCACCATAGCACGGGACTGCTGGTTGCTAATCCACCTTTAATCACCGTCTTTTGTCGCTATCTTTCCATCGATGCTCATTGCCCACTTGGCAATGACATAGGGTTTTTGTTGCCGCATCGCATGAAAAAAATAGCGGTTTAAAGACATGCATTGATCTTCAACTGGCAATACCTCAACGTTGATATCGGCTTGACGAAGTTGCACAATGCCTTTGCCTGCGACTTTTGGATTCGGGTCTTGACTACCAACAATTACTGTGGAAATTCCTGCATCAATAATCGCTTTAACACAAGAACCTGTTCGTCCGATATGGCAACACGGTTCTAGAGTCACATACAGCGTGCTATTTTCTACAGAGCATTTGCAGGATTGTATGGCCGCAATTTCAGCATGCTGCTCACCCGCACAGTGATGCCAACCTTCACCAATGATTGTATCGCCATTTGTAATAACACAGCCAACCATCGGATTAGGCGAGCAACTGTAACGTCCTTTTTTTGCCAGCTCTAAAGCCTGCGCCATAAATCTTAATTTCACCATAACAGTCTCATATATAAGATCAGGGCAAAACTAGAGATAAGCACAACAATAAGTCATACATAAAAAGTGATATTCCTTGTTATACAAGGAATTTTCTTTCCAATCATTCTCTTCTACCATCCGGACTATGACCGTCGGCGTAGGACTTTGACCTACTCTGCTGGACCTTTTAAAGCGATGTTTAAAAGCGCTCGCGGGCTTTCTCATAGAGAGACTACCGCCGGTGGGGAGTTTCACCCCGCCCTGAAGATTATTCTATCGTTGGTAATCCTAGCAAATTTTATTCTGAGTTAATAGAGGGCCGGCCCCAAGGTGAAAAACCACATATCGCTCAATAATTAACCATGGCGTGAGTTGAATATACTTAAATAGCAGTGTTTAACCCTTAAAGTTATTATGGCATTGAGGCAATGCAAAATTATTGCAATCACGTAGTAAGTGTTATTCCACTTTATCGACTGTGCAGGCTAATGTACCTTGATGCACCTGTAAGTTGATTGTATCCCCCACTGTGACCTGAGATGCCTTGGTCACGATGGTGTCATCATGATGAGCAATGGCATACCCGCGTTCTAGTGTTTTCAATGGGCTGTGTGCGTCCAACGTGCGTGCTAACGCGTTGATCTGATCATGGCGTTGTTTGAGTTGATGCGTGAGTGATTGGGTTATGCGCTGTTGTTGCATGCTGAGGGTGCTGCGAGCTTGCTGTAGGTGACTCGCTGGTGATTGTGCTAGTAAGCGTGATTGATAATGGTCGAGTTGTTGCGCGTGTTGTTGCCCTAAGCGTTGCATGTTTCGTATGAGGCGTTCTTTCAGTGATGTGAGTGTGGCTTGCTGTTGCTGTAACTGCTGTTTTGGATGTATGAGTCTTTTTTGTAATTGTGACAGGTGTGTGTGATGCCTGGATAAGAGGTGAGTAAGGCCACTCACCAGTCGATGCTGTAGTTGTTTGAGTTGTGACAGCCATTGCTCTTGGTCGGGTGTGATGAGTTCGGCTGCAGCGCTGGGTGTTGCACCGCGCACGTCGGCCACAAAGTCAGCGATGGTGTGATCAATTTCATGACCGATACCGGTGACAAGAGGGAGTTGACTATCAAAGATGCTTTTGGCGACACGTTCTTCATTAAACGGCCATAAATCTTCAATCGAGCCTCCACCTCGGGCTAATAATAGGACGTCAACTTCTTTGCGTTCGTTAGCAATACAAATAGCATCACAGACACTATCCGCAGCTTGATCGCCCTGTACGATACAGGGGTAAACAATCAGTGGGATTGCTGGAAAGCGTCGTCGTGTGACAGTGAGAATGTCTTGCAGTGCTGCACTGGTAGGAGAAGCGATAATGCCAATACGTTGTGGGTGTTGCGGTATGGCTTGTTTATGCTCCGCGTTAAACCAACCTTTGGTATCGAGTTTCTTTTTGAGTTGTTCAAAGGCCATGTGCCAACGACCTTCACCGTGTGGCGTGAGTTGTTGCACGATCAGTTGATAATCACCACGTGGTGCATAAAGACTCACGCGTGCTAATACCAGCACTTCATCGCCATTTTTAGGGGGTGGTGTGGTGTTGCGATGTCGCGTTTTAAAGTAGGCGCAGCGCACTTGTGCTTGATGATCTTTCAAAGAAAAATACCAATGCCCTGAACTTGGGCATGCTAGGTTAGAGATTTCACCCACGACATGCACTAAGGGAAATTGATCTTCCAAGCATTGGCTGGCTTGTTGATTGAGTTCAGACACGGTGAAGGTTTTTGTTGTGCAGGCTAACATGCGGGTTCCTTAGCAGGGTTGAGAAAAGCTGATTCGAGTAAGGTCAGTAAGCGGTTTATTTTTGTGAAGGTTTCTTGATATTCCTTGTCGACATCAGAGTCATACACAATGCCGCCACCAGCATAAGCATAAATAGTATTATTCACACACAGTAAGGTGCGAATCAGGATGTTGCTGTCGAATGTGCCGTTTGTGTCACAATATAATAGAGAGCCACAATACGCTGAGCGATGGTAGGGTTCAAGGTGGGCTAATATTTCCATGGCACGAATTTTTGGTGCGCCGGTGATGGATCCTCCGGGAAAACAGGTTTTCAAGGTGTCTAGACTATGCCTACCGGTTTGTTGAGTGCCCGTGACAGTACTAATGAGGTGATGCACGTTGGGAAAACTGTGCCGCTCACACAGTGATGGCACATCCACTGCATCGCAAGTGCGTGCTAGATCATTACGTAATAAGTCAACAATCATGCTGTTTTCGGCACGGTCTTTTTCACT
>JABABC010000057.1 GCA_014238445.1 Coxiellaceae bacterium | reverse complement strand
GTTTTTCACCGGCTGCACATTCAGCCATCGTTACTAAAGTTGCAACGCGCAGTGTCAGTGCAGCTTACACCGTGATGGTGCCGAACTCGTTAGGCCCCGCAGAATTAATTCACCACTTCGGTACGTTAGAACAAAAACAACGCTATTTACCTCGGTTGGCATCAGGACAAGAAGTCCCTTGTTTTGCGCTTACAGGGCCAGAGGCAGGGAGTGATGCCGCTAACTTATCCGATACCGGGGTGGTCTGTTACGGTGACTATCATGGAGATCGCGTATTGGGACTGCGATTAAACTGGGAGAAGCGTTACATCACTTTGGCGCCGATTGCGACACTCATTGGCTTGGCGGTTCGCGTGTCTGATCCTGACGGATTGATGGGAAAACAGGCTGATTTGGGTATCCAAGTGGTCCTTGTGCCACATGACACCCCCGGTGTCACGCGTGGCGCTCGCCATGCACCTATGACACTTGGATTCATGAATGGCCCCCTATCAGGTAAAGAGGTCTTTTTACCATTAACCCAAGTTTTAGGGTCATTGTCAGTGCCGAACCAAGGTTGGATGATGCTACTGGAATGCCTGTCTATTGGTCGTGGCATATCGATGCCGGCATTATCCTCTGCTGTTGGCCAGCAATGCTTTAAATTGACCAGTGCATACTGTCAGGTTCGTGAACAATTTAATCGTCCTATTGGTGAATTTGAAGGTGTGCAAACAGCTTTAGCGGAAATAGGAGGGTTCGCCTATTTAATTGAAGCTACTCGTCATTTAACCACTGAAGCGGTTGTGCAAGGGGCAAAACCGGCCGTCGCCTCAGTGATGAGTAAATACCATTTAACGGAACTGAGTCGCCGCATTTTGTTAAGAGCTATGGATATTCATGCCGGCCATGGACTTCAAATGGGGCCAAGCAATCTCCTGGCGAATGTCTTTAATGGCCAGCCTATCAGTACAGTTGGGGAGGGCGCTAATATTATGACACGCCACTTAATTATCTTTGGTCAAGGTATACTCCGCTCTCACCCTTTTTTACAGCCGGCGATTCAAGCAGCACATCAACCCAATGCGCAGCAAGCAAGAAAAGACTTCGATAAACTGCTTTGGTCACATGCAGGCTTTATTACCAGTCAGTGTTTACGTGGATTATGGTCTGCGATCACACAGGGACGCAGTATTTCCACGCCCCGACGTCGCCATCGCTGGGTAAAACACTATTGTCGAGGGGTAACTCGTTTAAGTACGGCATTAATTCTGTTCTCTGAATTAACGTTAGCGATCCTTGGGAAGCAACTGAAGATTAAAGAGTCTATTTCCGCAAAGCTGGGTGATGCTTTCAGTTACTTATACCTAACCTTATGCCTTTTAAAATACCATGAAGATCACAATAACTCGCGCGAAACGCTGTTAATGCGCTGGGCTTGTGAGTTCACCTTATCTGAAACTTACACTGCGTTAGAACAACTCGTATTGAATTTTCCTAGAAAACGCATTGCACGAGTGATGTTACGCTTATTATTTCCCGGAGGGCGTCCTTTTCATAAACCGACAGACGCACTCAGTCATGAGCTTGCAAATTGGATGCAGAAAAATTCAGCGGAGAGAGCACGACTCACTCAATTGTGTTATGTGGGTAGCTCACCCAGCGACCCGATTCATCGTGTGGAGCGGGCGTTCGAAAGCATCTTACAAAACCATGGGGTTTTTGATAAAGTGAAGCACGCAATCAGTGCTGGAGAAATCACTCGAGGGATGACACGACAGCAAACATTGCACCATGCTCATCAGAAAGCGGTGATTAGTGCAGCGGAATATGAAGCATTAATGCAGTGTGAGCGCTTAAGAGGCCAAGCCTGCTCGGTTGATGCATTTGATCATGTCGGGTGCTCTCCCTGGGTGAGAACTGAGGCAGCCCAAGCTCACTCAGATACGATAGACGAAAGGATCTAATTATGCAGCAACACTCATTTAAGTCGGTTTACATAGTTGATGGGGCCAGAACGCCTTTTTTGAAAGCACGCGGTGTTCGCGGGCCGTTTTCAGCATCCGACTTAGCAACCAAAGCCAGCCAAGCGCTGCTCACTAAACACAGTGTGGCACCTGACACCCTCGATGAGGTGATTATGGGTTGTATGATTCCTAGTGAGGATGAAGCTAATATTGGTCGTATCATTGCCTTGCGACTAGGCTGCGGTCATCGTGTTCCAGGTTGGACGGTTCAACGTAATTGCGCTTCCGGATTGCAATCGATCGATGCTGCGTATCAAAATATTGCAACAGGTCGCTCACAGTTGGTCTTGGCAGGTGGAACAGAAACCATGAGTCGAGCACCGCTGCTTTACCAGCCTGATATGGTGAATTGGCTGGCGCGTTTTGGAAAAGCTAAAACTGTGCTAGCGAAGTGCGCTCTATTAAAAGAACTTCGCCCAAGCTATTTAAAGCCGATCATTAGTTTAATGCATGGTTTGACAGACTTTTTGTGTCATTGCAACATGGGGCAGTCCACTGAAGAGTTAGCTTACCGTTACGATATTTCGCGCACGGATATGGATGAGTTTGCGATGCAGAGTCAATTGCGTGCTGCGCTAGCCCAATCAGAAGGTCACTTTAAACAAGAATTGTCTGCGGTGTTTGATGCCTCGGGTAAACTGTATGACCATGATGATGGCGTTCGGCCGGACACAACTTTACAAAGTTTGGCAAAATTAAAACCAGTATTTGATCGAAAATTTGGAGCCATTACCCCCGCTAACAGTTCACAAGTCAGTGATGGGGCTGCCGTATTATTAATGGCTAGCGAAGAAGCGATAGAGCGTTACCAGCTTCCAGTTTTAGGTCGCTACGTGGATACGCATTGGGCGGGTTGTGATCCTCGCCTCATGGGTTTAGGGCCCAGTTACGCTGTACCACCCTTACTGCAAAGGCACGAGCTGTCGATGAATGATATTGATTACTGGGAGATCAACGAAGCCTTTTCCGCCCAAACCTTAGGCTGTTTGAAAGCTTGGGAATCAGAAGATTTTTGTCGCCAAGAGCTAGGCCTTGATCACGCATTGGGTTGCATTGACCCAGCACGTTTGAATATTGATGGTGGTGCCATTGCATTGGGGCATCCTGTTGGTGCGAGTGGTGCGCGCATTGCACTGCATGTTCTTAAAGTATTAGAGCGGACACAACAAAAACGTGGTATAGCCACCTTATGTATCGGTGGCGGCATAGGTGGTGCAGCTTTATTAGAACGAGTGAATTAGATCAAGAAGGAATAATCATGAGCGAACAACGACAACATTGGCAATATAGCATCGACAATGATGGCATAACGTGGCTATCTCTCGATCGTCAAGGCGAAGCTATTAATACAATCAGTCAGGCGGTGTTACAAGAATTAGAGTCATTGCTGGATGAAAACGATATCCTCACCTCAAAAGGACTGATTATTACTTCTGCAAAAAAGAAAGGCTTTATTGCAGGTGCTGATATTAAACAATTCTCTCAATGCCAAGGGGAAGATGATTTTTTTGAATGGATTCGCTATGGTCAACAGGTGTTTGATAAGTTGGCTGCATTAACTATACCCACTGTGGCTATGATTAATGGTTTTTGTTTAGGGGGAGGCTATGAATTAGCCTTAGCCTGCCGCTATCGCATCGCTGATGAAGCAGCAAGCACCAAGATAGGATTACCTGAAATTAAACTGGGTATTCACCCAGGGTGGGGCGGCTGTGTGCGCTTACCTCGTCTGATTGGCGCTATCCCTGCTATGGGTATTATTCTTCCCGGAGCTGCCGTATCAGCAAAACGTGCGAAACGACTGGGTATGGTGGACCAGGCTGTGCCCTTGCGGCAACTCCATAATGCCGCGCGTCATTACATTCTGAACTCACCTAAACCGCATCGACCTAGCCGTTTACAGGCGCTTTCCAATCATGCGTTGGCAAGGCCCACACTGAAGCGTCTGTTATTAAAACAACTCGCCCAAAAAGGGGTGAATCGCTCTCACTACCCATCACCTTTTGCTGTGGTCGATAATTGGGCGCGCGATGGTGTAGAGGGTAATGCTATGATCAATGAAGCTCGCTCTATCAGTAAAATGGTTGTAACAGACACCGCAAAAAACTTAGGTCGCGTATTCTTCCTGCAAACTCAAATGAAAGACATTGCTAAAGGTGTGATATTCAAGCCAAAAACTGTCCATGTTATTGGGGCAGGTACAATGGGCGGTGACATTGCTGCATGGTGTGCTTTACAAGGTTTTCAAGTCACCTTGCAAGATCAAGCTGCTGATCGATTAACTCCAGCCATGAAGCGTGCTGGGCGTTTATTCAAAAAGAAACTCAAACAACCTTATTTGATTCAAGCGGCATTAGATCGCTTGCAGCCAGATATTGAAGGTCATGGCATTGCTCATGCTGATATTATCATTGAAGCCATTTTTGAAAATTTAGAGGTTAAACAAACCCTATTTCAGCAATTGGAATCGCAAGCAAAACCTGATGCCGTGCTGGCCACCAATACCTCTAGCATCCCGCTAGATAACATTGCAACGAGCATGAAAGACCCATCACGCCTAATCGGTATTCATTTTTTTAATCCCGTTGCAAAAATGCCATTAGTTGAAATTGTTCGAAGCGAACAAACGCAAGAGGACTTACCTAAGAAAGCCGCAGCTTTTGTCATCGCCATTAAACGATCACCGGTTATTGTGAGTAGTCGACCTGGTTTTTTAGTGAATCGTGTGTTGATTCCGTACTTAATGGAAGCCATGACACTGCTTGAAGAAGGCGTACCTGCAGAGCATATCGATCAAGCAGCCATGGACTTTGGTATGCCCATGGGGCCAATTACGCTGGCTGATACAGTGGGGTTAGACGTGTGTTTATCGGTGGGTGAAATTCTAGCCGAGTCTCTCGGAGGGGTTGTGCCAGAGAAGCTCCGTCAAATGGTAGCAGATGGTCACCTGGGTATTAAATCGGGACAAGGTTTTTATACTTACCAACAAGGTAAAAAAGTACGACCTAAATCCTCCAAGGACAGTGAAGCGATAAAAACACTCGATTTGACTGATCGCTTAATGTTATGCATGGTGAATGAAGCGGTGTCTTGCTTGCATCACGGTGTGATTAATGACTCTGACCTTTTAGACGCTGGTATGATCTTCGGAACAGGGTTTGCTCCCTTTCGAGGCGGCCCCATCCACTATGCAAAAGAACGTGGCGTCATAGATGTCGTAGCGCAATTAGAGCGCCTGAGCCAGGACCACGGAGAACGCTTTAAACCTAAGGCAGGTTGGGATCAAT
>JABABC010000153.1 GCA_014238445.1 Coxiellaceae bacterium | reverse complement strand
CAGTGTCGATTACCCCCTTATTAAAAGAAGCTAGCCGCCGCACTTACTACCGCGTTCAAACGAAAACACATAGCTACGTCGCGATGGATGCCCCACCGGCTACAGAAGACTGTCACCCGTTTATACATATGACTCATACCCTAGCCATGCACCAAATCGCCGTACCAACCATTCATCAACAAGATCTTCAGGCGGGATTTTTGCTGCTCTCGGACTTCGGTGATCAACTACTGTTAGACCAGTTGAATGATGCCACTGCAGAAATATTTTATACACAAGCCATGCGGATTCTTATTAATATTCATCGCTGCAAGGATTTTACAGAATACACTCCTGAGCACAGCAATCCCGACTATTGGCAAAAAGAACTCAATGGGTTTATCTCTTGGTACGTACAGCACTATCACAAAATATCGCTCTCCCCTGATGACATCACTCTTTGGGAACACTTACAACAAACTCTGCTTACTAACGCAGCAGAACAACCACAAGTCCTTCTTCACAAAGATTTTCACTCACGCAACTTGATGTGCCGACCCAATCAAACACTGGGTGTTTTAGATTATCAAGATGCATTATTTGGCCCAATGACCTATGACATCGCCTCACTACTCAACGACTGTTATATTGACTGGCCACGAGCACGCATTGAACAATGGTGTGCCACCTTTCAATGCCAATTGGAATCAGCCCAATTACTTCCCACTGTGACAAAAACACAGTTTCTCGAGTGGTTTGATTTGACCAGTCTACAACGCCACCTGAAAAATCTTGGGAACTTCGTTCGACTGAGTGAGCAACAGCAACAAACACAATTTTTAACGTATCTACCGCGTATGCACCAATACATTGAGAGCATTTGTCAACGCTATGCGTACCTACACCCGTTTCTTCATTGGTTCCAATCTATTCATCAATGCGAGTCAACACCATGAAAGCCATGATACTAGCTGCAGGCCTAGGAAAACGCATGCACCCCCTCTCCTCCGCGCAACCTAAACCGTTATTAAAAGCAGGGCAATCCAGCCTTATCGAACACAACCTCATAGCCCTTCATCGGGCTGGTATCACGGAAGTCATCATTAATGTCCATCATTATGCAGAACAAATAATGGCGGCCCTCGGTGATGGGCGTCGGTACCAACTCTCCATTCAGTATTCGCGAGAACCCACTCAACTCCTCGGAACAGGGGGCGGCATTACGCACGCACTCCCCTTATTAGGTACTGCTCCTTTTCTATTGCTAAGCGCTGATATCTGGACAGATTACCCCTTTCAAACACTGCTATCACAACCTATTGCTGATGCACATTTAATTATGGTTGATAACCCACCTTTTCATACTTCCGGTGATTATTCACTTAACCCTCAGTACCAGATCACATCCCCTACTCAGAACACTTTGACTTATGCCAGTATGGGTGTCTTTAACCCTGAACTTTTCAACACTCAATTACACAAACCCTTTGATCTCACCGAAGCTCTAGATCCAGCAATTCAATCTCATCGTGTCAGTGGCGAACATTATGCCGGGCAATGGTGGAATGTAGGCACCCCTAAGTTACTGCAACAACTAAATCAGCACCTTGAGAGATCATTGATCTAATATCGCTTAACCCAACGCTTTAAAGCCTGACCGAGACATCCACCGACTCAAATCCATGATTTCTTCATCGCATACGGCATGCTCCATGGGATACTCGTGCCACTCCACACAACAACCTAACTGCTCAACCGTTGACACCGAACGCTTACCAAGTACTACAGATAATACTGGGTCGTATATTCCATGCGCTAAAAAGACGGGTAGTGCATCCTGACGACTTGACTGTGCAATGTGACGGGTCAAAGGCAAATACGTTGACAACCCTACGGCACCAGCCAGTCGGTACGAAGATTGTAGTGCCGTATACAGCGCTATTGCACCGCCCTGTGAAAAGCCGACCAATAAAATGCGATGAGGAGCAATACCCGCATCCACTTGCTGCTGAATCATTGAATGAATAGCCTGTTCTGACTGCGCTATCCCGACTGTATCCTCTTTCTCCAGTCGGTTTAAATCAAAAATATCAAACCAAGCTCGGCACGGTACCCCACCATGAATCGTCACTGGTCGCACCGGCGCATGAGGAAAAATATAGCGAACCTTTAACGCATCGGGTAATTGCAATTGAGAAACGATACCCGAAAAGTCATGGCCATCCGCACCCAATCCATGCATCCAGATCACACAAGCATTTGCCTCGCCCTCAGGCTCTCGAACAACAGCTTCTAAAACCAGGTTAGACATCAAGCCCCCCTTATACAACTTCATTCATTAAAAAATTTATCTAATATACCTTAAAAAAATGCGACAAGGGTGTTTATTTTACCTCGACTTTCGCTATAATCGATAAAACATAATGGATAACAGATCACATGAAACGATTACTCCCCACTTTGGCGATTTTGCTACTCATCAATACGCTGTCTGGCTGTGGACAAATGGGACCTTTAACATTACCTGATGAAAGTACCCCTTCATCAGCGCACTAAATCAAGGGAAATAATAATGCACCTCCTCAAAATAACTTTACTGCTCACCCTAGGACTGACCAGCCTCGCCTTCGGTCACGATGTTGACCAAACACCCTCGCCTTGGGATGGTTCAACGATTAATTTAGGCGGTGTTCAGAACACTGGGAATACGGACTCTTCCAACTTCACTGGTGCTTTAAAAATTATTTACACCAAAAACCGCTGGACTAACACGCTCAACCTGAATGGTCAGTATGGACGTAGTGATGGTGAAACCAATGCGCAAATGTATGGCATTGAAAATAAAACACAGTACAGCCTTAACACCATTTCAACCATCAATAATTTTATCTACTTAGATACAGACACTGTCGTCAACCCATTTAACTCCTATGATTTCACATCAACGGTAACCGCTGGTTATGGACGAGACTGGGTTAAAAATGATAAATACACGCTATCCACCAGTATCGCCCCCGGTTACAATCAATCATCCATACAAAATAGTGACACCATCGATAACAGTTGGGCAGCCGTGGGGAATATGAATATCCTATGGAATATTTCTAGTTCAACTAAACTCACCGATGATAGCAAGCTATCATTCTTTGAAACATACTGGGAAGTGACCACAACTGCCGCCCTCAACAATAAAATTAGCGGCAACTTATCACTCGTCCTATCCCATTCCATCACTTACTTTTCAGAAATACCTGAAGGCACCGACTATACGGATCAAATGAATACAATAACAAACGTTAGTTTGTCATATAGCTTTTAACTGTGGCTATACCTTTTACCAAAATGCATGGCCTCGGTAATGATTTTGTGGTTATTAACAACCTCTCACAGTCATTCAAGCCGACAACAAAACATATCCAATCCATGTCAAATCGCAAAACAGGCATTGGTTTTGATCAACTACTCTTATTAGAACCCCCCTCTGATCCTCAAGCTGACTTTGATTACCGGATTTTTAATGCTGATGGACAGGAAGTCGAGCATTGTGGTAATGGTGCTCGCTGCATAGGACTTTACATTCAACAACAACAGCTGCTCAATACATCACCTATTCGACTAAAAACAAAACAGAACATCCTACCTATCTCATCGGATAATGACATAATCAGTGTCAACATGGGGCAACCTAACCTCACAGCCGAAGCAGTGCATTACACGCAGCGAACAACAGGGTTTGCTCAAACATTAACCGTAGATCAGCACACGCTTTCCTTTTACTTGGTGTCTGTAGGAAACCCACATGCTATTGTCATTGAACCACCACCGTATGATGTTGATCTCGACCAGCTGGGTACTTTATTTAATCAGCACACCTATTTTCCCGAGGGAATTAATTTATCCATCGCTCGCATTGAGGATCCTGAAAATATAGCATTACAGGTTTATGAACGAGGTGTTGGACAGACACAAGCCTGCGGGACAGCCGCCTGTGCCGTCATGGCTGTTGGGCGCCATTTAAAACAACTCGCATCCACTGTTCGCGTCCACCAACCCGGGGGCACTCTCATCATTACCTGGCAAGGTGATGGCACTGACCTCATGATGCGAGGAGAAGCCTGTCACGTCTTTGAAGGTCAATGGCCTTGACTATCACTGCCGCTAACAACAACACCATAGAGTGTCATCCAGACTGAAGTTGGTATACAATGTTCGACTGGCTTGCAAAGATTAAAGGAGGATTATCATGGCAGTTAAAAAGCAATCAGGGAAATCTAAAGCTCGCACAAAGAAACTGGTCAAAAAAAATCCCACCAAGACGATCGTTAAGAAAAAAGTGGTAAAAAAATTGACTAAAAAGCTCGCCAAAAAGAAGGCGGTTAAAGCTGTTTCCAAGAAAAAAGCGACTAAAAAAATTACCTCAAAGAAATCTATAAAAAAATCGTCCAAAAAACAGGTGGCTAAGAAACCCAGCAAAAAGAAGGCTGTAAAAAAATCGTCCAAAAAGCCCGTGACTAAGAAACCCAGCAAGAAGAAGCCTGCAAAAAAAGCAGCCAAAAAGCCAGTGGCTAAGACATCCGCTAAAAAAACCCTCCAGTCGGTTACAAAGAAAAAGTCGGTTAAAAAATCCTCAAAAAAACCAACGCACAAAAAAGCTTTAAAGAAAAAAACGGCTAAAACGCCTCAAAAAAAGCTCAAACCAGAATCAGCTAAAACCCTCTCCCAAACCAAAGCACAGGCGGGCAAAAAAACAACTGCCAAAAAAGCAAAGAAATCCGTCAGTCACGGTAAACAAAACCTTTCTTCTAAGGTATCATTACAAAGCAATCAACTAAAACCATCCATAGAGAAACCACGCATGATTCCAGAGGATATTCACCCACCGACGATGCCTGTTGATGATTCTCCGGCTGAGTTCACTAACCCCGAAGATCTTCGCACTACCGCAGGCGCTGTGGAGTTTTCCCCTTATCAAACAAACGCTCATGAAGAATACATGAATGAACTCCAGAAAGAACACTTTCATAACATACTCGCAAAGTGGAAGAATCAACTGATGTCTGAAGTGGATAGTACTGTTGGGCACATGAAACAAGAAGCCCTATCTCTACCTGATCCATTGGACCGAGCCACTCAAGAAGAAGGATTCAACCTAGAGCTTCGCACTCGAGATCGAGAACGCAAGCTGATCAAGAAAATTGAACAGTCGCTGGATGATATTGATAAAGGTGTCTATGGCTATTGCGAAGAGTGTGGTGTTGATATAGGTATACGCCGCCTAGAAGCCCGACCGACTGCCGATAAGTGCATCGACTGCAAGACCTTTTCTGAAATCAGAGAACGGCAAGAAGGTCTATCCTAAAGCCAGTGGATACTTTACTGATCCATCAACTCACACTGAGTACGCTCATTGGGATAAATCCTGATGAGCGTGTGAACCCACAAACCCTTTATATGGACATTGCGATGCAATACGATGTGTCCCATGCCACACAGTCTGACAACATTGATCATGCTGTTAATTACGCTAGCGTGACAGACGCCATAGAGCACTTAGTCAATGCCACTCAATTTAATCTCATAGAAACCTTAGCCGAGCAAGTGTGTACTATATTACTCAAACAGTTCTCTATTAAACACGTCACCCTCACCCTTCAAAAAAAACCTGCAGACATGCCGAATGTCGACCATGTCGGCATTACCATAACACGCACCTCTAAACGATTATGAAAACAGACCAAGCACTTCCAACACCGTCTATGGAAGCCAGCAAACATAGCCAACGGGTTCTTCAGCATATCTGCCATCTCATTGACCAAAATGGGCCGCTATCTTTCTATCAATATATGCAACAAGCTCTCTACGCACCGGGCTTAGGTTACTATAGTGCTGGCGCCACGAAGTTTGGAAAAGCGGGAGACTTTACCACAGCGCCTGAGCTTTCCCCAGCATTTGGCCAATCCATTGCACAACAATGCGGAGAAGTTTTTAAAGACATCAATAGTCCTGTTATCTTAGAACTTGGGGCTGGGTCTGGAGCACTGGCTGTATCACTACTTAAACAACTGCAGGATATGGATCAACTGCCTGAACACTACTACATTCTCGATGTCAGTGCAGACTGTAGACAGCGTCAACATCAACGCTTGCAAGAGCAAGCGCCTGACCTACTCTCGCGAGTCACCTGGCTGAATCATTTACCTCAACAAGCACTGGAAGGGGTAATACTGGCTAATGAAGTGCTTGATGCGATGCCTGTGCATAAATTTCGATACACGCATAACTGCCTTGAGGAATACCATGTCACACATCAGCAGCAACAATTAACTTGGGAAATATCACCTTGCACTAATGATGCATTACGAACAGCTGTCGATAACCTGAATATCACCAGTGACAGACCTTATGAATCTGAAATCAACTTAGCTTTACCGGCCTGGATCACAAGTCTGAGCAACTGTTTATCACAAGGCTTAATCTTACTTATCGACTATGGCTTTCCTCGACAAGAGTATTATTTCCCAGAACGTCATATGGGCACGCTCATGTGTCATTACCAACATCGAGCACATGATAATCCATTAATTTACCCTGGCATACAAGACATCACTGCTCATGTGGACTTTACAGCAGTGGCCGAAGCTGCTTTCACGAATGAGTTAACGGTTGCGGGCTACACCCACCAAGCTGCCTTCTTAGCCAGCTGTGGCATTCATGATCTTATCCAGCAACATCAAACACTCAATACATCAACGATTCATACACTCCTACACCCCAGTGAAATGGGAGAGCTCTTTAAGTGCATCGCACTCACTCGCCACCTAGATAAACCACTCTTAGGGTTTCACCTACTCAATCAAGTAGAGCGCTTATAAGTCATACACTCTGACACCCACCGATAGCCGACCTACAAACCACACCTGAGTACTCTTAAGATGATAAGCCGTCACTGCCTATCCAGTGCAAATCATACGGCAACCGTGCAAAGACACTGGTTCCGATGGGCCAATTCGTGGCAAAGACAACACCCTCTTGGCTTCCTACAAAAAGAAAGTTCTTCCTAGCAATCACATATAGCTTTATCTTGCGCCAAGCATGGTTATTGCTGAGTGTCCTGGTGTGAATTTTTTAAAAAACAATAAGTAACGCTCTTTAATCACTTAAACCTGGGCGCTCACCTGTCAATTAACCACTTGTGACAAGTCTTCATCAAACTCATCTACTTGAATGGCAGCCCAACGTAATGCTTCTGCCGCTTGCAATTGATCAGCTTCTTCTTGTGATAAGTAATTTAATAAAACAGCCGCATCAATTTGTTCATTAATGGGTAATGCAGAAGCAATGGCACCTGCTTTTACGGCCTCACGAACACGCTTTTTAAGGGGGGCTATATCTTTGACTACACGGCGTGCCTTTTCCATCTTGGCGTACTCATCTTCTTCAGAAAATCCAAAATAATTCACAAAGCGTTCTCGCAATGCATTGTCACCTTCCATAACATCAACCACACGCGCACCTAATTGATCACTCGGCTTAGCGTAAGAAAGCCCCCATGGAAAACACAATCCACGCATTAACCCGCCTAACCCACGAACAGGAAAATTATCATACAACTCATGCAATGCTTCTTGCGCATGAAATAGACTGTATTGTAAAGCCCATTCCGCTAAAGGTCGCTCTGATTCTTGAGACCCATGATGCTCAAAATATTTCAAGGTTGCGCTAGCCATGTATAAATGGCTCATCACATCACCCAAACGCGCAGACAAACGCTCTTTACGTTTAAGTGCACCGCCCAATACCATCATAGATACTTCAGCACTGAAGGAAAAAGCACTACTTAAACGAGAAATTGCGCGGTAATAAGATGACAATGGGCTACTGGGTGTTTTTACCCAACGACCTCGTGTTAATCCACGCCAAAATGCACGTACCGTATTACCCAGCAAATAACCCACATGCCCATAAATCACTTCATCCAAGGCTTTCATTGCTGTTTTACGATCTTCAATAGCACCGATTTCAATTTCACGAAACGCATACGGGTGACAACGCATAGATCCTTGCCCAAATATAATCAGATTACGCGTTAAAATATTGGCACCTTCTACCGTAATGCTAATCGGGACGCTATCATATAATGGGCTCAGATAATTTCTTGGGCCATCTTGAACACCTCGGCCACCATGAATATCCACCGCATGATTGACAGCAACACGAGCATTTTCTGTTAAGTGACATTTACTAATCGCAGATGCCACAGAAGGTTTTAAACCTTGATCCACAGCAGCAATGGTCAGTTGCAATGTGGAATCGGCCAAATAAGCCAATCCACCAATCTCTGCCATAGCCTCTTGAACACCCTCAAACTTCACTAATGGCGTATTAAATTGTTCACGCACACTGGCATAAGCACTGGTCGTTAAATAACTTAAAATAGTCTGCGTTGTTCCTAAAGTCGGTAATGAAATTGCCCTGCCAATAGCTAAACAATCATTTAACATCTTCCAACCTTCTCCAATCCGCGCTTGACCACCGATAATCCAGTCTAATGGTATAAACACATCCTCCCCACGAATTGGCCCATTGTACCAAGGAGCTCCATGCGGCCAATGACGTCGACCTATTTCAACACCGGGGTGATCAGCTGGCAATAAACAACAGGTAATACCTAAGTCTTCTGTCTGACCTAACAACTGATCTGGGTCTCTCACCCGAACGGCTAACCCGATCACCGTAGCAATGGGAGCCAAAGTGATATAGCGCTTAAAGAAAGTAAGGCGTAACCCCAAAATGGTCTCTCCTTCCCACTCACCTTCACACACAATACCTTGATCCGGCGTGTTCGCAGCATCACTCCCAGCTAAAGGCCCTGTTAAACCAAAACACGGTAGTTCAGAACCATCGGCTAACTTAGGCAAATAATAGGCTTTTTGTTCATCCGTTCCATAATGGGTAATGAGCTCACCCGGCCCTAATGAATTACACACCATCACCACAGTAGCAGCCAATGCACTCTGTGCATTCACCCGCATATTAATGCATGAGTTAGCGCGTGATGAAAAAGCTTTTCCTTGATATTCTTTTGCAATATGCAACCCTAAAAAACCCTGCGAACGAATATAGGTTAAGACATCATCGGGCAGCTTCTTATCGGTATAATCAATGTGCCATGAATTTAATTGGCGGCATAATGTCATGGTTTCATTATCAACAAAAGACTGTTCTTCTTCTGTCAGTTGACTCAACTCAATCTTTTGAAAGGTTGACCAATCAGGATTGCCTTGAAATAACGCTTTTTCCCACCAAGGATCACCTGCTTCTAAGGCTTCACGCTCAGTGTTAGACATTGATAATGTCTGTTGTTTGAATATATCGTATAAGTAAGCGGTAATAAAACGCATCCGCACCCAGGGTAGATGCAAGCTAAAAACAGTCACGCCATACAGTAATCCGATGAGACCCAATGCAACGGGTGACCCCCAGCCCATATATATACCGATGAATAACAATAGGCCTGTTATTAATGACCACACCCACAACTTAGGGTAGTTCGAGACAACCACCATGGTAATCACTAAAAAAAAGCATAGCGTAATGATGAATAACATGCAGCGACCTCATTCCTTGACAGTGATCGCTGAGTTTATCATAGGACAGGGCATTGGGAAATGAACCAACACCCTCGATTGAATGTACCATGACCAAGCTGCAGCTTAAGCAGGGACTTGTAAAATTTTCATGGTATTAGTACCGCCTTCAACTCCCGCAGTATCTCCTTTCGTTAACAAAACCGTATCACCTTCACTCAAAGAAACAAACTCTAAAAAAAGCTTTAATGCCGCATGATTAACAGACTGTATCGTCTTGTAGTCAAAGGCATTAAAAAAGACCGGGGTTACCCCTCGAAACAATGTCATTTTACGTAACGTTTTCAATGAATGACTAAACCCATAAATTGGAATCGCCGTTCGAATGCGAGACATAATTAAAGGTGTCTTACCCGATGCACTCATCGCAATGATGGCCTTACAGTCCAAATGATTGGCGGTATACATCGTTGCCATTGCAATCGCCTCATCAATAAAATCAAAGTTCAGCTCCACTCGGTGTCCAGAAATATGGCTTCCGGGTTGCTTT
>JABABC010000105.1 GCA_014238445.1 Coxiellaceae bacterium | reverse complement strand
GCTTCTGACATGTCAGGTAATGCATAAATCTCATCGCGTCGCTGCTTAATCTTCCATAAATCGAGATGCCCCATGATGACCGTATCCATCACCGTGAAGGCATCGAATACAAATTGATCTTGACATAACGTCGCAATACGCTGATGAGGACCTTTCATCACTTGCCCATGAGTAGACTCTAAATCACCCGATAAAATCTTAAGAAACGTAGACTTACCGCTCCCATTAGCCCCAATCAAACCATAATGGCCGCCCTCCTCAAATTTAACGGAGACATCTTCAAACAAGGGTTTACTTCCAAATTGGATGGTCAAATTTGCAGTAGAGAGCATTGGCGGTATCCCATAGTGAAAAATCAGGCGACATCATACCAAATTAATCAAAAAATACCATCCCAGACTTTGCACCCTCCAGCGAAATGCGTATGATACGCATCGACCTTATTGCGTGTTACGGAGAACCGAATGCCGTCTTTAAACTACCCTGCTAGCGCTGAGCTAAAACGCTCACTGTATGAGTCCACACTACAAATTGATGATACAACCGAAATTTATTATCAATATGCCAAACAGTCCAAAAGCGCCGAACTGATCGTGTTCATACATGGGTACTCTGAGCACTCAGACTGCTATTTATCCGTCATGTCCTGGTTTTTTCAACGCGGCTATCATGTTGCCTGCTTTGATGTACGTGGTCATGGCCTTTCTAGTGGTCGCCGTGGGTTCATAGAGCATTTCAAGGCTTACAGCCGTGACCTACACCAAGTGTTAACCGCCATACAACAGCAATGCCAGCCTCGGGGTATTAACTTACTAGCGCACAGCAATGGAGGATTACTCACCTGCTATTACCTGCTCACGCATGAAAAAGCACACAACCTACAGCGCGTGATACTGAGCGCTCCTTATTTAGGCTCGCATCCAAAACTACTGCCGATCAAACCCATACAATGGGCTATCACTCAGGCAGTAAGATTTCACCCGACACTGCAATTACCCAACAAAAGCAAAGGAATAAAATTAACTCACGACCAGCACATGATTGAAAAAATTGCAGCCGACAAAAAACGCCTCAACGCCACATCCATCGCTTGGTTTTTGGCAGCCAAAGAAGCACACGAGACCGTATTAAAATGTGCGAAACATTGGCCGGAGATACCTGTATTAATAGTCATGGCGGAAAACGACGTCCTAGCTGACAACCTTAAAACACAACAATTTTTTGATGCCATACCCCACCCAAATAAACAATGCATAACACTCCCTAATGCATACCATGAGGTATTGAATGAAACCAACCGTGAAACCACGTATCAGGAAATACTTGATTGGATAAGCCATCCAACGAACCATAGGACCTGAAGCACCGACACACCCATCAATTAGCACAGCTGTCTAAGCTTCTTAAGATATAAAACCCACTGTGACTATCATGGTCATTAAAAGACTCAACTCGATACTCAAAAAAACCGAGGGTGCATTGCCTCATCAAAGCCCACTCAACTGACGTGACGCATTGAAAGGATTCGCTGCTTCACTGATGTTGACCCCCGCATTTTCACGGTAATGACACTCGGCGCCGGGCTGGTAGAGTGTGCGCTGCACCAGCAATAAAGCAGCCATTATGATTCTAACAATGCATCCATTTCAGTGGACGATAACGGCAATACTCGGCTTATCATTTGGTAGCTTTTATACGGTTATTATTGATCGTCTTCCGCATTACCTACAACAAAAGATATCAAAGCACACATTACTGCATCAAAGATCCTACTGCACACCCTGTCAGAGCAGGTTGCAGTGGGTAGAATTAATCCCTGTTATCAGTTACCTATGTCAAAAAGGTCACTGCCGAACGTGTCAAGCACGCATCAGCCTGCAACACCCCCTCATAGAATTAACAACCGCCCTCTTGTTTATTGGTTCCATTGCCCTTTATGGGTTCAATCTTACTGGGCTCATGATGATTGTATTTCAATCTGGATTATTGATACTAGGGTTTATCGATTTTAAACATTACTTACTACCCGATGTCATCACGCTCCCGCTATTGTGGCTAGGATTAATCCAACACATGATATTGACACCCACCTCGCTCCATCAATCACTGTGGGGATGTGTGTATGGGTACATCATCTGCTGGTTAATGAGCCATGGCTATTATTGGCTGAGAAAAAAGCCTGGCTTAGGTCTTGGAGATGCTAAATTATGCGCCATGATAGGAGCCTGGTTAGGCATTTCAACACTGTCTCAGATATTAGTTGAGTCTGCTATGTTAGCGTGTCTGGTTATGACAGTATTGACAGCACTAAAACGTCACCCACACCAACAACCTTTTCCTTTTGGGCCATTCTTGGTTATTGCCAGCGCTATCAATGCCTGGGTTAATGCCTAGTATGTGGCCCGCTGCAGTCCAATAACGCTGCCGGATCACTTGGTTTGCCCCTCCCCCCAAACAACGAAAAAGGACTGGGCCATGATGATTTATGGTTAAGGCTATCATCATAGCGCTCTGGGTCACTATAGACCTTCTGAAGATTGGTAAACGCTGTCACTTGTTCTGTATTTCCAACAGGCTTACTCATCTCAGTAATGGTCCGTGAATCAACCGCTTTTTTCTGATCAGCAGTTAAGCCTTGATAGTCCGCTCTTAATGAGGACCAGCGTACTGTCGCATCAGGTTGAGTGACATCAATACCACGAGAAATCATGCTCAGTGCTAGTAGATATTTTATTTCAAAATTTCTACCTGTGATCTCAAAATAATCACCAGAATCACCTATACCCTGAATAGAGCTAACTGCGAGCTGCATCACCGTATCAACGCCACTAGGACTTTTGGTAGAGATGTGCTCAACCACTTCTGTCTGTGTGGAGCCCATCGCTGTTACCACATCAACACAGCCGCCCTGAGGGTTAGTTTTAGACTGAATCACATAATGCTTAGTTGACGCATTAGTTTGCTGTTTGGGTGATCGTGTCAGCTTCATGGGTTGTGATCCAGTCATGCATTCTGGTGGATTCTGAGAAGGATTAATGGTTTTTACTGAAACAGTATAGCCTGAGTTCTTTTCCAACCATGTTTTAATACAAGGGGGCACGCTAGATTGATCATTGGAAGCTAACCTTCTGAGTGAAGCTCCGCCAGCTGATTTCTGCGAACCTACAGTTATCGAGGGTTGATCTGAATGTAATGGTGAGAAGGTATCACCCGGCAAGGGCATGCCATCTACGGTGCCATTAATTTCATTAGTTATGGCTGATAGGTCAACCTCAGGGGGTTGAGTTGAGGCCTTACGCCAGCGATGAACACCAGTAACCGAAAACAAAAAGCCAAATACCGGTGTGGCAATAGCGCCTACTGGCGTAGCCAACCAAGAGGCAACCACGGATAATAGCGGAATTCCCGCTAGCGAAACACCACCGGTTACAACTGCAAATGCAACAATAGCGAGCAGGCCAACGGTGAATAATGCGGCAGCTACCACTTTTTTACCCGTCTGTTTTTTAACAGGCGTGACTTGCGCTGATTTTAGGTCTGCCTCCTGTGTTGATAAAATTTCTTTATGAAGCTTCCTAAATCCAGAATTACTCGGGAACGCATCCATGGACTGACCGCGAATACCTACCGTACCAAAGCTACCCCCTTGAGAACCCGCCATGATATGTGCATGACCATTCAATGCCAGCATATTGGTAATGCGATCTTTAAGGTTAGACAACCAACCTTTGCGTTTAATCGGAAATTCAGAGTGAAGATTTAACGCACAAATTTGTGAATAGAGAGAACCATCTTGTGTGCGATTATCACCGCTAGCACAACTAATATTGGTGTATATTTCATCGACGTTGTCAGTAAGAGCCTTATATCGAGAATCACTCACTAACCGAGATCGCACAGCATTTCGCACATTCAATAGTAACATTAATTTGGCGGCTAGGGTTATTCCTGTATGATTACCAAAAGTGAACCTCGATACCTTAGGCATACTTTGCTCTAAGTCTTTAATGGCTTTATCAAGGTCACCGTAGTAATCAGGGCTTAGTTTTTTGTCCTTGATGGATTGCACGAACTTCTTAGACTCTTTAACAGTATCCTGTAAAAAGGTGGGATCGCTCGGTTCAAATTGACCCAGCGCTACACCAGGTCGAAAATAAAACGCTCCTTTATTGCCATGCGTTGCTTTATCTGTAAATCGGGTAATATTAAAATCCGTTTTATCACCCTTCGCCCATTTGGCAGCTTTATTTGAATTCAAAATAATAGACAGCACTTTAACATT
>JABABC010000134.1 GCA_014238445.1 Coxiellaceae bacterium | reverse complement strand
GGTCGGGAGTTCCTGCTTGCTATGAATCGTGGTGCCACCAGTACTGGGAGCGGTTATCAGTCACTCACTGCATCGTTAGCAGCATTTAAGTCTGGGGATGTGAGTGTACCAAAAATCATTAAAACATTGAATGAGACAATACAGGGATTTCAAGAATACCTAACTCAGAAGGATGAGGCTTGGTGGGACGAGATCTGCAATAACAACGATAAGGGAGAGATGATTCTATTTTCAATGGATGATGAAGAGCTGAATGATCAAGGGTTAGATGGTCCAGATCAAATTAATAGAGATTTTTTTCGAACTACACAACAGGTTATAAGTAACGCGTTGTGTGCTTTGCGATCGATAGCACGTGACTCCCCTGTATCTGTGGCGCAAGGAGTTTCTGATGATCCAGTTCAAGGTATTGATCAAGGTATCGATCAAGGTATCGATGCAGTGCAGCGTGCCATGGTATCTTTGAATCGCGATTTACGGGGCCTAAAAGCCGATAAGAGTAGCGATGACCTAGGTAAAATCGGATCATCTGAGGCCTTCCCCCCCTTGGAATCTGTATCCAGTCAAGAACCTCCTAGCGTTAATGGGCCTCAGGTTTTAAATCCTACAACGAGTACGCCGGTTGATAGTCCAGAAGTGACAGTTGAAAAAAGCTTAGTAGCGAATAAGCCCGTGACTGATGATAAAAACAATGTCAAACCAATAGTCACAAAGATAGCGCATGTCAGCGAAAAAGAAGCTAGTCAGGAAAAAGTCACAGAGATAGCGCATGTCATCGTAGAAGAAGCTGGCAAAGCAAAAGTCATAGCGTTGGTGGATGCCATTCAAACTGCTTTGAATCCTCTCAGTGGTGAGCTTGAAGGTGAACAACTACCTCGTTTAGCTCGTTTAGCTGAACACATAAGGCCCTTACTGATTGCCCTAGATTGGGCTAAGGGTGGTGTTGATGCCGCATTCTTTGGTCCGATTCATGAGGTGGATGCTGCACTATATGCGTATTTAGTGAGTATTTATGACAGAGCGCCACTTACTGACTGTTATGATTTTTTTATGGGTTTGTTGGGTCATGTGACACCGTCTAGCGGCTGGGTATCATCGCCTGAGGCGAATGTGGGTGAGCAAGAACGTGTAAGTACTTATACTATTTTTAATCGCAAACTCAAAGAAACAAGACAGATGTTAGGGCTAGACCCAGTAGCTGACATCAAAAGTAATGATGCTGCTGTCAGTGATAAAGTGGAAGCTGGAAGTATTGAAGAAGATAGAAGCAATAAGGTTGATAGTGAGCTCAGCACCCCTTCATCCGATGAATATGCTCAATTCTGTTTCAGTTTAGGTTCTACGTAGATCGATTTTAGCTATAGATGATTGTGTTTTAAACGATGTGACGATGATTGAATCAATCAATCAATCAAAGACGGCATTGCTTTACAATGAATGGGCTTGAATCAACAGGTTTGGTGAGCTTCAAAACGACCATAATACTCAATAAGCTATGAAGGAATCATGAAAAGACCATTCGATAGTGAACAACAGGAACACGATAAACATACTGCGGAATCTTCTGAAGGCTATAAGAAACAGCGCATTGTAAAAGTCGCTAAGCAGGTGTTTACTAAGGCTGCTACGAGTGATTCCTTGCAAGCACCTGGGCTTTTTCTACCCTCTCAACAATCATTGCGGCGTTCTCCAAAGCCTTGTGATGATTTGCATGCACTTCATCCAGCGGACAATAACGTTTTAAATACTTCTAATCAAAAGGCGGCGGGTCATGATCAATTAGGTGATAGCAAGTTGAGGTGTTTGGAAAAGTTGGAAGAGTTGAGCGATGTGTTAGGTGCTCTTTCGTTCTGAATGTACTGAATAGTATTTAGGCCGTATGCGTGATAGTGACGGTTAAGTGGAGCATGACCTTTTTTGCACCAACCCTGAAGCGATCTCGTTACGTGATTAATCACCCTATAACACTGTCATTGCGTCATGCGTCGTTGTATCGGTTATGGGTAATTAATCACTGATTGGCTGGGAGTGTTGGAAAACTCTCAGGAATAAAGCGACATAATATCATCGCTATTAGTGCACAAACTGGCAGGAGTATCATAGCGGATTGAAAGTTGTGTGCGGTGTACAGAGGTGCTCCATCAACGATAGTTCCTTGCCAGTGTAGATCAAGTAAGTGGCCAATTAAGGGTTGGAAGCTAGCACCAATAATGACAGAGGCCATATTAGTAAAACCCATTGCTGTGCCAGCCAATGGTTTAGGGTGCATTTCTGCGGCTACGGCATAAGCCGTGGCAACGGCTACATTACAAAAACCATACAAAAACAAGAGAGCCATTAATAGGCTATAGCTTATGTTGGGTAGGAATAAAATTCCTGTCATACCTAAGCAGCTAAGACAGGCTGAACCCCACATGAT
>JABABC010000065.1 GCA_014238445.1 Coxiellaceae bacterium | reverse complement strand
TCAAGAATGATCGTGTACGTCGTATCTTTTTTTAATTTACGTTGAATAAATTTTGCAAACTGTTTCGCAAAGTGTTTTTTTCCAACGATCAGTTTGCAGACGGGAATACGATTTGCATCATTAAATGAAAGAACTGGGGTGAGTTTTAAGGCATGCAGTATTTTTTGTTTCCATGCAGGGACTCTTCCTCCTCGAACAGCAAAGCGTAGATCTGGTACTGCAGCATACTGTTGTATTTTTGCTTGGTGTGTATGGATGAGGTTAACGATATCTGAGTGGGAGTAACCAGCATCTGCTGCTTTGGCGGCTAATGTCACGATAAGTCCCTGCCCACCACTAATTGTTCCTGCGTCAATAAAGGTGGTTGAATAGTGCTCGGGGGTGTATTGCTGAGCTGCTACACGTGAAGCATGTAAGGTTCCACTGTGCTTTTCTGGAAGATGAATGGCAACGATAGCGTTATAATGGCTACTAAGGTATTCGTACGACCGCTTGTAATCGCCCGCAGAAGGTTGTGAGCTAGTAGGGTGAACATTTTCTTCAGCCATTTTTTGATAGAATTGTGATGGGGATAAAGAAAATTTATCAGTGTAGCTTGTCTCTCCAAAGTTAATACCTAAAGGGACCACGTGTATATGGTATTTTTCAACGACAGCTTGGGGAAAGTCAGCGGAGGAGTCTGTTAAGATAGCGACCTCTTGTTGTTGGGAGGACTGTTGATGAATCATGTCATCGGCTTTTTCGTGTTGTATGCTTCCAAATTGTCGGCACAGTTCAAACACCGCTGTAGGATGGTTAGTGTGGATATGGAGTTTTGTTTTCGTTGAATGCCCTGCAATAACCAGTGAGCTGCCGTGATTCGACAGTTGAGTGCGTAGAGTAGCATGATTGATTGCATCACCTTGAATAAGACATTCTGTGCAATATCGGTAACCATCATCAATAGCGTGAGTTTCAGGGGGGATTACGATATCAATTTCTGATTGACTGAAGGGGGTATAATGATGAAGTGAGCCATGGTGTAGGAAATGATCAATGCCCATTAAGAAATCAACAAACCCTTGTGCACCAGCATCCACTACGCTGGCTTTTCGGCATGCATCGAGTTGTGTGGTTGTAAGTTGCAATGATATCTTTGCTTGCTTGATGCTCGCTTCCCATACCGTGATAAAATCCAACTCTTCTTGCGCGAGTTGTGAGAAGGTGTCAGTAAACGCCTTCATGACTGTCAGTATGGTACCCTCTTGGGGTTCCGTTACAGCTTGTATTGCGTGTTGGATTGCAGAAATGGTAGCGCGCGCGGCTTGCTTTGGATCCCAAGTAAGTTGAGAGGTGTATTGGCCTAAGCCCACAAAAAACTGAGCGAAAATAGCGCCCGAGTTTCCTCGTGAGCCATTTAAGGCTGCATCTGTCACTGTACCTAAGAGTAGCGGAAGCGGTTGTTCAGGCGTTTGTTGTATAGCACCCAACACACTATTCAGTGTGATGGCTAAATTAGTTCCTGTATCTCGATCTGCAACTGGGAAGACGTTGATGGTATTGAGGTGCTCTTGATCATCTATGACGGCTTGTATACCGGCAATGAATGCGCGAGTTAATCGCTTGCCATTAAGATAACGGATGCGTTGTCGAGCTTTAATCACTAGCGGTCTACCTGGTTAATAGGACTGATTAAGCCTCGATAGTGAGTTCTATCGAGGCAGGGATATTAGGCAGTAGGCTGAGGTAAATCGAGCGCTGATTTTTGCGCTAATGTTTCATGAGGTAAGCGAGAGATCCATGCATCTTTAAAAGATGCGGGGAGGGCTTGTAGGGCTTGTTTGGCATTTTGTTGCGATGAGTAACGCCCACAAGCTACTTTAAACCAATCTCCTGAATGAATGATGAACGTATTAGGTTGTTGTATGGTTCGTAAATAACGTTGAGCATCGGTTTGTTGGTGTGAGGCATAAAGTTGGATAGTGTATGTTTGAGCGGTAGTGGTCTGTCGAGGAATGGTTGTTTGGGTTGTTCGGGTAGGGCGTTGAGTGGCCTTTGATGCTGTGCGGTGTAACGTTGATTGTGCCGTGTTGTCATCTTTCAGTAGTGTACTAAACGTAATGGGTTTTTTTAGCCATGCGTTGATGGTTTGTAAGCTGTGTAAATCCAGTGTGGCTGCATTCTCTTGTAAGTCGATTAATTGGGTGAGATAAGCATATTGGTCGGAAACATACGTTTGTTTGCTCGAGTACAGTTGAGAGATGCTAGAGAGGACATCTTCGATGTCTTGAGTTCCAACCTGATAACCAGCTTGAGTCGCTTGCAAGGATTTTTCTGATGAGACTACGCCTTGTTGGTCAGCTTTGACTTTACTGATGTTAGATTTAACGCCTAAAAAAGCATTTCGCGTGTTTTGTACAGTTTGTCGGTATTGATATTCCAAGGCGCCAGTTTGGGTGACGTAATTATAACGTGCTTGACGTGTATTGGCATAGACTAAGCCACCTTGAAAGGGAGAGTAGTTGATGGTGAGTTCTAGTAAATTAGAGTCTTTGCTACTGCTGCTAGAAGCATTGTTGTTATGTTGGGTGCTAGCGCTACCACTGACAGTGGGTATGCCGCCACCAGCTTGCACTTTGATTTCTTGTTTATCGGCTAGTGCTGTGTATTGTTGGCTTTGGAGTGTGTAATTTTGTTTGGTGGCTAGTGAGACCCATTGATTTAAATTATTGGGTTTGGGTGTGAGTAAAGGAATATTGGTTTTAATGCCTTGAAGCGTTTTGTAGCGGTGATTGGTCATCACGGCAAGCGCTTCAATGTTATCACGTAACGTGTTTTGGTCAGCAATGGTTTGAGCGACTTGTGCATCGTAGCTGGCTTCTGTTGTGT
Organism: Coxiellaceae bacterium; assembly: GCA_014238445.1. Classification (GTDB taxonomy): domain Bacteria; phylum Pseudomonadota; class Gammaproteobacteria; order Coxiellales; family Coxiellaceae; genus UBA9148. The sequence goes on along the minus strand of JABABC010000065.1, from coordinate 8,042 downwards.
ATACATCAACACTAGAGATGAGACCCACTTTATATTTTTGTTGATTGGTTGAGAGTTGGTTGTAGAGTTCTCGGGTATAGGCCTTATCATAGATAACGGTTTCAGCCGCCGTCATCACATTAAAGTAAGCGCTAGCGGTATTTTCCATTAAGCTTTGTTGTGCTGCAAAATAGGTTGCTGTTGCGGCTTTAACGCTATAGTCCGACTCTTTGATGCCTACCCAGCCAGCATAGTTAAAAATTTGTTGGGTGATAGATAATGAGCCATTACTGGTATCAGTGTTATTGCCAGAGTTGTCAGTTTCGCTGTAATTGTATTCACTGCTAATAGTAGGTAGGTAATAGGAGCGGGCAATAGGCAGGTTCTGTTTTTCTGACTGCCAAGTTGAAATAGCTTGTTGGTAGGTTTGGTCATTTTGTAAGGCGTCTTGATAAACCTGCATGAGGTTTTCCGCATAGACGAAGGGTGTTAATAGACAGAAGGGAAGGGTGATAAGAGTGCGACGGATAAAGCTAAACATAGAGTGTCCTTTGTGGTAAACCAGTATGAAGCTGGCAAATACGTAATAGTCTGATTCACATAGAATAAATGGTGGTATTCCTAATGTAAACCAAGGACATTATCCTATGAATTTCAGTGAATGCCAACTTTTTGATAATTAATTCCAGGAGAAGCTATCAAAAGCGGTTAATGTTAGGTCAATATCTCGTGAAGTATGGGCCAGTGAAATGAATCCAGCCTCGTAAGGGGAGGGGGCAAAGTAGACACCTTGGTTAAGCATGTGTTTAAAAAATGCACTAAACAGGGTGGAATTGGTGCCTGTGATGTCAGCATAAGTCTCTGCTGGCGTTGTGTGATGGGTAAAGTGTAGGCCGAACATTCCACCAATAGCATGGCCTGAAAGTTGTTGCCCTTGGTTGTGTGCACGCTCTATGAGCCCTTGTACTAAACTTTGTGTCAGAGTTTGAAGGTGCTGGTAAGTCGCTGGTGTGAGTTGTTTGAGGGTAGCTAAACCGGCAGCCATACTAATAGGGTTTCCTGATAGTGTTCCCGCTTGGTAGACATTCCCTAGCGGGGCTAAGTGATCCATCAACGCAGCAGAGCCACCTAGTGCACCAATGGGTAGCCCACCTCCAATGACTTTGCCCAGTGTGGTTAGGTCTGGTTGAATACCATAGAGGGATTGTGCACCACCTAATGCCACGCGAAAACCCGTCATGACTTCATCAAAGATTAAGAGCGCGTGGTGATGATCGCACAGCTCTCTGAGTCCTGTTAGAAATTCAGGTATGGGGGTGATCAGATTCATGTTCCCTGCGATAGGCTCTATGATGATGGCTGCGATATCAGAGCCCTGTTGTTCAAAGAGTGCTTGAACAGAATCCAGGTTATTGTAAGTCGCAACCAGGGTGTCTTGTGCTGTGCCTGGTGTAACGCCCGCGGAGCTAGCGGTACCGAGTGTCAGAGCACCTGAACCGGCTTTCACTAAAAAACTATCGGCATGGCCATGGTAGCAACCTTCGAAGGTGATGATTTTGTGTCGCTTGGTAATGCCTCTAGCTAAGCGAATCGCTGTCATGGTAGCTTCTGTGCCGGAGTTCACTAATCGACATTTTTCAATGTGTGGCATGTGTATTTGGATGTGTTCGCTTAAGCGAATTTCTAATTCACACGGTGCGCCATAGCTGAGACCTTGTTGTGCTTGTTCAATGATGGCTTGAGTCACCACCGGATGATTGTGACCCAGTATCATCGGACCAAAGGCGCCGACGTAATCAATGTATTGGTTATTGTCACAATCTGTTAGGTAAGCCCCGTTAGCAGACTGAATAAATCGAGGTGACCCTCCGACTGCAGCAAATGATCTCACGGGGGAGTTCACCCCACCAGGTAGGACTTGCTGAGCTTCGGTGAAAAGTTGTTGGGATTCTTGAGTCTTCACTTGTCAGTTACCTATCAGTTGTGGTATTTGTTGCGATCTTAATGGATCAAAAGGGGGTGAGAGTATGTCATATAATAAGTACATGTGCATCTTGTGTGGGTATATCTATGATGAAGAGTTGGGTTGTCCGGAAGACGGTATTCCTGCCGGCACTCTATGGGATGATGTGCCAGAGGATTGGGTATGCCCAGAGTGCGGTGCGATGAAAATCGATTTTGAGTTAATTTAAAAACCCAAAGATATTTGGTCCTAAATAAGGTTTCACGACAACGAGGATCACGATGCTAATCAGTAAGACGGTGGGTATTTCATTGTAGTAGCGAAAAAAACGTTCACTGTGCTGTTGTTGCTGATGTTTAAACAGCCAGACAAACCGCCCACAGGAAAGGTGATAGAGCCATAAACACCCCACAAGCAACAGTTTTAGGTGCATCCAATTTAAGTTCGCGTAGTCGTGGTGTTTATGAAATAACAACAGCAAGCCAAACACCGTGGTGAGCACGGCAGCGGGTGTCGTGATGTAGTAATACAGCTTATGTTCCATCATGCTGAACCGTTCAAGGCTAATCGCGTCATGCGTGCTAGCGTGATACACAAATAGACGAGGTAGATAAAATAACCCGGAAAACCAACAGACCATAGCAATGATGTGACAAGCCAATATGAGTTTCAAGTGTGGATCCTTTTTAGTTATAGCGGATGCCAGATGAGCGCGTGTGAGGTACAACAAGTGATGGTTCTCCGTCATTACACCATGGTGCGCGTTGTGCTTTTTTATCCGTAATGATGATACTGCCATTGTTGTTGCAATTGGCGGCATTGCCGCTGATGGTAGACCGATGACTGTGACTGTATAGCCATGCTGCTAGTATCATTAAGACTAGGATAAATAAGGCTAATCGGGTGTTTGAATCGATTTTTTTCACGTGATGATCTCTAGTGAGGTGATAGTGTTGACGGATTCTACCGTGCTTGTGTAGTTGGCTCAATCCTTTTGCATGGTGTGAGTGTCTTTGTGTATGATGAGCGGCTAAAAGTTGACTTTTTACTCATATCGCGTGCATAATTTCCAAAATTTTAGCCCATGTTCTGGGCCAGTACTATTTAAAGAGAAACTTTATGCCTCATACATCCGCTGAACCCATCATTCATGTCACCGATGCTGCAGCACTGAAAGTGCACCAGCTAGTGGTTGAAGAAGAAAATTTGGCTTTAAATTTGCGTGCTTTTATTACGGGTGGAGGCTGTTCGGGTTTTCAATACGGCTTTACCTTTGATGAGCTGGTGAATGACGATGATAGGGTCGTTGAGAAAAGCGTGGTCAGCGCTGATGGTGATGTCTCGATTCGTTTGGTGGTTGATGCCTTAAGTCTGCAATATCTCAAAGGCGCTGAAATTGATTACCGAGAAAACATCGAGGGTGCACAGTTTGTGATTCGCAACCCAAATGCTAAAACCACCTGTGGGTGTGGGTCTTCTTTTTCAGCGTGATGAAAGTGCAATTATTGTTCATAGGTTTTTTGTAAGAAGAACATAGCCCTGATTGATGTCAGAGCTATGATGACTGTTTTATTACAGTGAGTTGTTTACATACATGTAGTATCCCACTGCCTTGCTACTGTTTAATTGTTCAATAGCACTCTTCTTTCCTTGTACTTCTTTGGCATCGCATAACAGTGTTAAATCTTTCTTGTATTTACAAGCGGACACCTTAAAAGTAATGACCTGTTTCTTCTTAACTGATTCGATAGCTATTGTGCGTTCATTGTTGAGCTCGAATGCAGCTTTTTTAATTTCAGGTACGGTGAATTTTGCTATAACGGATTTCTTTTTAGAGATTTTCCCGAGGTATAGTGAAGTTTCTCTCTTAAGCTGAATAGTTACTTCTCCTTTCTTTTTATCAAGAGACACAGTTGCCTTCACTGCAACAGGCATGAATCCTTTGTGATCGAGCTCCGGGTTCTGTGCAAATGCTTGGCTGGTCAATAAGGTGCACGTTGCTATGACGGTACTTAAATAACATAAAATTTTCATGGGCTTTCTCCTATTAGTTTATTAACACAGTCATTATAGTTTAAAAAACAATCACCTGCAGTTGGTTGTGTGTATCAACGAGGTAACTTGCTGTAAAAAAACATTAATTTTTTTTACAGAGATAAACATCATATCGACTGCTTTTGCCTTTGTATTGTAATGAAGGTGTACTTTGATTGAGGAAGGGGGCATGCAAGTGACGTTTGACGACCACACGTTTTTTTGCGACCTGAAGGCTTTCTGGCAGCAGTTGATCGGCATCCAAGTCATCACCGATCAGGTCGCGCAGCAACCGCATGTCTTTTTTGACGAGAGCTGATTGTTTGCTTTCAGGGAACATCGGATCACAATAAATGATATCAGGGTATTGTTTGGGTGTGAGTGATGCTAAATAGGAGGCGGCTTCTTGGTGATGGAGAGTGAGGTGTAGTGCCCTAAACCATGAAGCTGAGTTAGCGCGTTGCAGTCCATCACGCAATAAGGCATATAAAATAGGTGAGCGTTCAATGAGGGTGACTGTGCATCCTAAGCTGGCTAGAACAAAACTATCCCGCCCTAGTCCTGCTGTAATATCGAGTACTTTGGGTGTGTAGCCAGGTTTGAGCCCTACTGCACGGCCAATCAGTTGACGTTTTCCACCTCCAAAGCGGTAACGGTGATAATTGGGCCCTGAGAGAAAGTCCACGCGCAAAGACTTGTGTTTGGGAGTGTTCAATGCTTGTAATTCGAGCCCTAAATTTGTGAGGGTGAGACTAAAGGTGGCTTCTCGTTGTGGGGTTGGGTGATAGGGTATGTGCAGCTCATCCGCTAGGACTTGTGCTTGATCAGCTAGGTGTGTCTCAGTCGTAGTGATATAAACAGCGGTCATGGTGGGTGGTCTGCTCGTGAATCGAAGCTGCAGTATAGGGTGGCTTGAGTGTTTTGTCTCTAGGCGGACGTGACAGGTGTAGGGTTCTCGGTTATAGTTCGAGCTCTTCATGCGATTTTCAAAAGTGATGGTGTCGCGGTGAAGGTCTTATAAACAGGTGTGGATCGACCAATGCGTTGGATGGGTAAGTTTTTAGGTTTTATGATTGGTTCGATGATCTTGCCACCGTTGGGGATCTTTGTGGGCCTGATCTTAGGTCACTTATATGATGTGGGTTTATTGCAGCAGTGGTTGTCGTTACCAGGTCAAGGTGGTTCTCGAGATACACAGTCTGTGTTTTTTAATGCGACGTTTGCGGTGTTGGGTTATTTAGCAAAGTCCGATGGCCGTGTCACGCAAAAAGAAATTGAAGTGGCCGAGTCGGTCATGATGCGTTTTCGTTTGAGTGAGTCCATGCGTCGCCAGGCGATTGAGCAGTTTCATTTAGGGAAGCAGCCCGATTTTAACGTTCAGTATTCAGTGGCAGAGCTTAAGCGTGCGTGCGTATTTAATCCATCATTGTTGCAAACGTTCGTTGAGGTTCAGATGCAGTTGGCCTTTGCTGATGGTGAAGTATTACCGCGAAAACGTCAGGCATTGCAGCAAGTCTTAGCGGCATTAGGTATCTCGTCAGCCGTGTTTGAGCAATTAGAGCGTCAGTATACGGCGGGGCGTAATTATCAGCGTCACAGTTATGGGCCCGATCGTAATCCGGGTAAGCAGCTGAAAGATGCCTATACTTTATTGGGTATGCCAGAGGATGCTACGGATGCTGAGTTGAAAAAAGCGTATCGTAAATTAATGAGCAAACATCACCCTGACCGTTTGATTGCCAAAGGTGTGCCTGAAGAAATGGTCAAGGTGGCAACACAAAAGACACAACAGGTGAAAGCCGCGTATGAAACAATTAAGACAGCTCGCGCATAGCGCAGGGGTGGAGTGACTATGGCGCATCGTCAACAGATTACCGCATCGATTTTAACTGCGGACTTTTCCAAGTTAGGTGAGGAAGTTCAAGCCGTGGTGTCGGCTGGGATCGAGTGGATTCATTGTGATGTGATGGACCATCATTATGTGCCTAACCTTAGTTTTGGTGCTCACGTGTGCGCGTCTTTGCGCCAAGCGGGGATTCAAGCACCGGTCGATGTGCATTTGATGGTCACCGATCCCGAATCATACATCGAGCCTTTTGCTAAGGCGGGCGCTCAGATCATAACGTTTCATCCTGAGACGGTGAGTGATGTGGAAGCCACAGTGGGTCGTATTCGAGATCATGGCATGAAGGCTGGGCTAGCTTTTAATCCCGATCAGCCTGTCGTGATCAATGATGCCTTGCTCGCGAAGTTGGATATGGTGTTATTGATGTCCGTGTTTCCAGGGTTTGGAGGTCAGTCCTTTATTGAGTCGGTGTATGATAAAATAGCCGAGACTCGTGCTTGGCTCGATGATCAGGGTAGCTCGGCTCGATTGGCAGTAGACGGGGGTATTAAGTTGGAGAATATTCAGCGTGTCACGCAAGCAGGGGCCGATTTTTTAATTGTGGGCTCTGGTTTATTCGCTGCTGCGGATTATCATGAGCGTGCGGCGGCTTTATTGGCGCATTGCCAATAGGTCTCTTATGTTAGTGATGATCGATAATTACGATTCTTTTACCTATACCTTGGTGCGTTATTTTCGTGAATTGGGTCAAGATGTCCATGTGGTGCGACATGATGCGCTGTCTATGACAGATCTTGAAAGGTGGCAGCCGGATTACCTGGTTATTTCACCAGGCCCTGGCCTACCTGATCAAACTGGCGAGTTATTGGCGTTAATTCGTGCATGCTATCAGCGTGTCCCTATTTTAGGGGTGTGTTTAGGGCATCAAGCTTTGGTGCAGGCCTTAGGTGGTGCGCTAATACCAGCACGTGAGGTTGTGCATGGTAAGACTTCTGCCGTGTTTCATCAGTCGCAACAGTTATTTGAGCAGGTACCATCGCCTGTATCGGTCGCACGATACCATTCATGGGTGGTTGATAGAGGAACATTATCCGATGAGTGGGAGCTGTTAGCTTGGACGCAGCGAGAGGGTCAGGTGGATGAAGTGATGGCTGTTGCGCATCGAACATGGCCATGCTTTGGTGTGCAATTTCATCCGGAATCTATTTTATCTGCACATGGTGTGTCGATGTTACAGGCTTTTTTGTCGGTCACTTCGGGTTGGGTGGCTTCATGCATTAAATCCAATAGGTGAGCGTTGTCATGACTTTAGATTGCCAAGTCATCAATTGTTGAATCACCTTCGGGAGTGGTTGACCTCCTGCAGCTTTCGCGTGGTCGGCGTGTTGGAGTTCGTCGTCACGCATGTGTGTCACAATGGCTCTACTTTTTGTATCTTGCACAGGGAGTTGGTGTAAGTGGCGTTCTAGGTGTCGTCCGACTTGCTGTTCTGTCTCTTCAATGAATCCTAGGCTGATAGGGTCTCCTGCTAGTCCTGCAATAAGACCAATGAGGAAGGATTGAGCGTACCAGGCGGGATTGAGCCAACTTTGTCGGCCTTCTAGTTCTTGGATGCGTTGCGCAGTCCAAGCGAGGTGGTCTGTTTCTTCATGGCATGATTGTTCGAGCATGGCCATGGTTTCAGGCTGTTGTGCCACAGCTAGTTGCCCACGATAGAGGGCTTGTGCACAGACTTCGCCAGTGTGATTAATGCGCATCAGCGCGGCACTGGTGCGTTTTTCTTCGGATGTGAGTGTGGCTTCGGGTAAGTCCTGTCCTGGTGTTGGGCGAGCGGGTATAGGCTCTGCGCAAACAGTCCGTAGTGCTTCATCAATGTGGCTGATGCACCGGTCCAGGAAGGAGAGGGAGGCCGTTGACATGATTAAGGTTTCCAGTTGCTCGAAGGGGTTGAGGATAGCATGGATTTCGGCGTGACGGGATGGAGAGATGGCTTTGTTTCATTTTAAAAGTTGTTTTTTTTGAAATCAGGGGTGATATGTGGTTACATACTAACTCTATTAATATCAATTAATTACTTTAGCAAAGGAGTGCGGTATGTCGAATCCTATTACCACTGAAGGGCTGTCATTTGAAATGGCTAAACGTTTATCAGCCTTACGTTTGCAGAAAGCTTGGTCACGCCAAGAGCTTGCCAAACGTTCAGGCGTTAATGTTTACACC
>JABABC010000197.1 GCA_014238445.1 Coxiellaceae bacterium | reverse complement strand
TCATTGGCAAATTGTACTGCCGAGGGCCCAAACTGTCACAAGCCGAACTGTCAGAGCTTTTGGGGATCAATAATGCTCAATTGACGCGCACACTGCACCAGCTCGAAGACAAAGGCATCATTCGTCGCTTTCATGATAAAAACAATCGTCGCAGCAATTTTGTGGAACTCACCGAACCTAATGCCGATTACATCCAAGCCGTTGATGCTATCAACATCAACATCAACAACCAGATTTTGGCATCACTGCCTTTAGAGGATCAAGAACACCTCTTACGACTACTAGACCACATTCGATCAGTCACCACACAACTCTCACCAACCCACGAAACACCTCATGACAACATCACCTAAAACACCCGCCCTATGGAAGCTCATTTTTATTTGCAGCATCGCCGCTTTTTGCGCGTTATTGCCTGCAGACGCCATTCCTGCCATCGCTGCTTTTTTTCACGCAAGCACCGATCACGCAGAACAAGTCATCACCTGGTATTTATTAGGCTATGGTCTTGGCCCTCTTCTTTATGCGCCATTGTCTAATCGCTTTGGTCGCAAGCCCGCCTTATTAACAGGACTGGGGATTGCTGGTGTTGGCATGCTACTTTCCCTTGCCGCACTGAGCAGCCATCTTTTGTGGCTAATGACCCTGGGTCGCCTTATTGCCGGCATTGGGGCAAGTGCTGGATTAACGCTGGGCATGGTAATCTTAAAAGAGACCGCCAGTACCGAACAGGCACGAAAAATGTATTCCTACATCGTGGTGATATTTGCCTTTGCGCCAGCGATAGCATTAGCCATCGGCGGTACGTTAACGCAATACATCGGTATCACTGCTATTTTTATCCTGATGCCCATACTCACCTTATTGCTCGCCATGGTAGTTTTAACCATCGATGAAAGTTATCAAGACAAACCAGTTCCATTGCGCATCAACGCCATTGCCAATAGCTATCTGTCTGTCTTAAAACAACCCATCGTGATGTTACTCGTATTGATTTTTTCCATGGCCGGTGCCGCCATGTATGTGTTTAATGGCATTAGCCCATTAATTGCCATCAATCAACTCCACATCTCTGCCAGTTTGTACGGCAACCTCGCCATTATCCCCTCCATGGGAATATTTCTAGGTGGCATGATAAGCTCGCAACTCAGCACACGATGGAAAGCCCGAAGCAGTACTCGCTTGGGCTTATTGTTGATGTTCATCGGTAGCGCATTAATGACACTGGCGTTCATGATACAGGGGCCTACACTCATAAACTTACTGATCCCAACGATGATTACGTTCACTGGCGCTGCTATTGTCATCCCCAACACCTCTATGACCGCATTAAGCATTGCCAATGACCCTGCCGCTACGGCGTCCGTATTGAGTGCGCTTGGACTTATCTTTAGCAGTGCGGCACTCGCTGTCGCCGGTCACACACTTCATATAAGCACCATGACATTACCCATCACGCTGATTGTTTTATCGATCATCGCTGCTGCGCTATTACCATTAACTCGACGTCACGTTGACAATGAATCAACCGCAGATTCCTGATCTGTCATGCACACCTGTCAAGATGACTAGACAAGTCATGGATTAGTCTGGATGATGCCTAGATTAAGGTCAAAGGCGAGTGGCATTATCTCTATCGTGCTGTCGATAAATGTGGCGGGACTATTGATTTATGTTACAAAAAAACGTGATAATAAATCGGCAAAAAGCTTTTTTAGAAAACACTCGGCTATTCTGGGTGGCCTCAAAAAGAGACTATTCATAAAAGCGGGTCAAACAATGTAACATTGGAATCATTAAATAAAAGACTAAAAGAAAAAGATAAAATCGAGATTCGGTAAATAGAATATTTGCAATAACACTGCAGAGCAAGATCAGCGATTTATCAAGAAAATCACGAAGCCAATGCTTGGTTTTAAACACTATTCAAGTGTACATGCCACACTGTTGAGCATTGGACCCCATCAGATATTACACAAAGGGCGGCACACGAAGTCTAACAACACACCTGTTTTTGAGCGGTTTTACGGATTAGCAGCATAAATCAACCTAAAGATGACTGCGGCGCAATTTATTAAGAGTTAAAATTTATTTGCGACAGAGCTGTGTAAGGTCATGACTTATCTCATTAAACCCAGTATAGTGACCGCATGAAAACACCATTAAGTTTATTTATTGGATGGCGATACACGCGAGCTAAGCGACGCAATCAATTTATCTCTTTTATTTCATTGGCCTCAATGCTTGGGATTGCTTTGGGCATGACCGTATTAATCACCGTTTTATCGGTGATGAATGGCTTTGATGATCAAATCCGCACACGCTTTTTTGCATTGATTCCTCAAGTGACTGTGTACACTGGGCTTGAACAATCGCCTAAGGTGATTGAAGCAACTCGTTTAACGCTCATGCAGTCACCCGATGTCGTTGCTGTTTCACCTTATGTGAGTGGTAATGGGTTGTTAATGGAACGTGGTAGTTTTAATGGGCTACAACTATTAGGTATTGACCCCGATCAAGAGTCTCAAACATCACGCATCGCGAGCAAGATGCAGCTCGGTCACTTATCGAGTTTAAAGCCAGGTCAGTACCATGTGATTTTAGGTCAAACATTGGCGAATCAATTGGGGATTCGTCTCGGTGATTCGGTGAATATTTTTACGCCACAATTTAATCTGACACTAGCGGGTGTCTTTCCTCGGCATCGTCAGTTTACTGTCACTGGAATTTTTCATGCGAGTGATGGGTTTGGTTTCGATTCCTCCATGGCTTACATCAATATCGATGATGCTGCCATCTTATTGAAAGGAGGGCAGGGCACGCGTGGTTACCATGTAAAGTTAACGAATATTTATCAAGCTCAATCTGTCACGCGAACACT
>JABABC010000060.1 GCA_014238445.1 Coxiellaceae bacterium | reverse complement strand
CACAGTTGACCAAGACTGGCAGTGGTGCACCCCAGACTCAGGGAAGTGTTGCTGATATCACGGAGAAGGAAGTATGCCGCTTAATATCATTGACTTAAAATAAAATGCTTTCACTAAAAAATCCTTGTATATCCCTTGCAACCTCGCTATCAATAGAATATTGTACTTTTTTTATAAACTTGGTCTTCCATAATGATTCGCACGCTCACCCGATTATTGTCATATTTTGCCGGTGTTATTCTCATAACTTCACTATTAACCAGTTGCGCTATGATTCAGGAGGCAACCTGCAATACAAACGCAGCGTATGCCCGAGGTATAAATGATGCTAAAAATCATGAAGATATGCAGACTAACTACGCATCAATCTGCCCAGCCGATATCAAGGCTATCAATAACGCCTATCAAGATGGCTACACAACTGGGCTTAAAAAACAGATAGTAATAATACCAAGCTCTCATTCAACGTATCAATGTAAAACGTCTTATATCAAGAAAATCTGCGGATATGGTTGCATTAAAGATGCCTTTAACCATATCTATTGTGGTATGGCTTATAATGATACTTGTGTTGAAGATGCATTTCACACCATTAAATGTGGTTTAAATTGTCATGTGAATGATATGAACAGTGTCGAGTGTGATAAAGAGCGTTATTCGAAAACTTCTGAAAAACCTTTCTAGGTTTGATTCAATGCTTTAATGTTGCGGCAGAGCGCTTAATAAGCGCCACTGTATCGTGATTTGAGCTTTTTAGCACAGAAAGCCAACTGATAATGCGTAAACTCGTGTCATGATCATTAGATGAGGATAGGGTGATGACTAGCGCCAAACAACAGCAATTTATTGCTGCAATGCAATTTATTGACAAACATATCGATCAGCCATTAACGCTACAGCTGCTCGCTGATGAAGTTGGTATTAGTTTGGCTTCGCTTAAGCGTTTGTTTGTCGATATCACTGAGCAAAGTCCAGGACAGTGTATCAGGCGACTACGGCTAGAGCTTGGGTTTAAGCATATTGCACAATCTAAAATGTCTATTTTGCAGGCCGCATTAGAGGTAGGGTTTGATAATCACGCCGCCTTTAGTCGTGCTTTTAAGCAGTGTTTTGGCTATTCACCGAAACAAGCCAGGCAAACACATAATATTGTTAAGGAGCTCGCTGCAGTCGCCTTAGACGAACCAGATTTTACCGAAGTGGATGATATTCACTTACAAGTGACAACAGCCGTCGGGAGTTATTTTGAAGCGGCCCCGAAAGCCTGGGAAACATTAGCAAAAACATTGCAAAACGATGAATTAAGCGATAGTGGCACCTGCCTGTTCTTCGGTATTGGTCATGATAACCCCCATCATGAAGATGTCGCTATTGATCACATGCGTTTTAGTGCGGGGGTCAGTATGGCGACACCTTATGATAAATTGCAAAAGTTTACGTTACCTAAAGGGTTTTACGCTCGATTTAATTTTTCCGGCAAACCGATGAACTTAGGTTTAGCCTATCATTATATTTTTGGCACTTGGAATGAGCGTCATGAACAATGTATTGACCATGATAAATTGGCCTTTACCGTCTTTGATCATTTACCAGCAAGTGGTATTGCTGATGAAGTATTACAAATTTGGGTGCCGATGAATATTTAAGTATGGCTACCAACAGGGTTTGACAATCCGTTTCCCGCCGGTGCGCACAAAGTTTTTCATAATACCAAGGCTCGTGCTCTATCCCAAGTGCTTGATCAAACGCTAGAGTGTCACGGAATCTGAAAATGAAAGTGACGGGTTGATGCGCCCTGTTCTGTAAAAAATAATCCTTCGATAGTTTGATTAAGTTATGTTTCTAACTGATTGAATTAAAAGGGATGTTAGTTGATTCCAGTTAGTGTGCAAGTGGTTTTCAGTGAGTTCAAAATAGCAAAGTCGTGAATCATTGATGAGGTATTTGTAACGGGATAATTCGATCATAGTGTGTTGCCACTGTGTGTTGCTGAGGTTGAGTGCTTTTAGACATTCAGTCAATGCTTCAGCTTTTTGTAGTTGTTTTAGTTGTCGATATTGTGTCATGTATTGCTCTAAGTAGGTGGGGTGAATGGTATGCTTCGCCAAATCATAGCTGTGTGTAATGACTCCCCACAATTGTTGTCGGATGCACTGTGTGATATGTGTCCTAGCGTCATCGTAGTTTGAGGGTAGTAGGTGAGGGTAGTGGTATAGCGCTAAAATTGGACGAGACTGTTCGATATAGTCATGGTGCTGATTGATCAAGTCATTAAGAACGGCTGGAGGTGGTGTTAGCTGCGGTTCACTGAGCCAATTGCGATAGGATTGAAACAGTGGGTGGGGTGTTTGATTGGGCGGTACATATTTTAAGGTCAGTAAACAGTATGTGATGTGTTTTTCAAGAATGCCTGCTAGGGAGGTTGGGTTATGCGTTATTGTGTGTTGTTTAAAAAGGTTTAAGCTTTGAATGGTATTAGTGACTGGCCGAACGGGTTGTTTTTTTAAGCGTAGTGTTGAGAGTTGAGTCAGTGTATTCTGAGCATCTTGTTTTTTTTGATCAACACGGTGTTGTGGCCACCAGGTTGTCAGTTGTTGCTGCAGATCATCGGGTAGGTCGCTGTGTTGTAATGCGTGGAGTATTGTTCGGCTCCAATAAAAGGTTTTTTTGAGAATGTTGATCAGTGATTGTGCTTGATCGTGGCTTAGAATATGGGTTTTAACCGCTAGTTGTAGTGTGTAGCGTGTATTAATTAAAGCTTCGCTGTGTGATGAGTAGTCTAAGCTTTGGTCGTAATGTGCAACTGCCACTTCGTCATCGTCTTGCAGTGTTCCATCAAGGTAGTGTTGGTATATCTTGCCATGGCCGATCATGCCATGGCGCGACAATTCAGCTGCGCGTAATGCGCCGATGCTAGAACACCCTATGATAGTAATGCCTTGCTGTATCACAGTGAGAATTTCTTTATGCCAAATGCTGGGCCTGTTTTCAAAGATGCCATCGATGATTACAATGGTTTTGGGTTTTTGGGGTAGTAGGCGCATGAGATCACCGCATTGAATCGGCGCATGAAAATAAGCGTCTGGTTGTAGTGCTAGGCCTTCAGCATGAGATAGTGTAGGTCCTGTAAAGATGTGCGTGGTTTTATGGTCAGTTTTCATGTCCACCCTAACGAAGGAATGATGATTTGCATCATGGGTATATTGAGGTCTTTGTGGGTGTGGTCAATGCACAGTATGTCTGATGTTCCATGTGTATGCAGTTGCTTCACTAGTTGTGATTGTGCTTGATCAGCTGTGATAGGTGGTGATACCAGTGATAGCGGTGAGAGAGTTTTGCGTGGAAGCGTTACTTCTTTGATAGGTTGATTGGCTTGTCGTTGCTGGTAGCTTGTGCTGTAATTGTCATCTCGGGATCCTGAGATCACAGTCAGCCTTGTTTGAACAGCCTCAAGTAATGCGGCCAGGATGGCTTGTGCGTGATCTAAGTGGCAGCCGCTCCCAATGCATGTTCCTACTGCGCGGGCAGGGTTATGATCAATGATTTCACAGAAGTAGACTGGGATTTCCCAAGGGTTCTGTATATGGTATAGCATGACATTTTTATCGTTTTGCGTGATGCATGACAGGGTATATTTAATCGCCGGGTGTGAGATGTCGAGTTCAATCTGCTCAGCCAGTGTTTTTTTGAGGTATCGCCATTGCGTGAGCGTGTAACGTTCAATCACTTCGAGTAAGGCTTTCACATGCGCTTCTTTGGGTGTATTGCCACCTGCGATCCCTGTTGTGGTTTGGCGAAAATAGTGAGTGCGCGTAGCTTGTAATGTCATGTTCATGGTGATGGCTTCTTGTGGAAGCCAGGTGGTTGATTGATCTATTAGGTTGGTCGATGCTATCCAGTGTAGCGGTTGCTCGAGAAGGTTGGGGTGTTGTAAGCACCCGTGGTGTAAGTGCTCAGGATTGAGGTAGTGATTGTTAGGTTCGCGTTGTTGATAGCTGCAGGTATGTGTTGGGAGATGAGCGCGCTCAAGATGGTATAATTCTAGCGATTCCATAATGGCTGAAACTTTTGCTTGAGTATCCGTTAATCCTTTTCCTTGAGCAACACAGAGAAACTTGGATTCTGGTCGGATAGCTTGCCATACGGGAAGCCCAATATCATCTAAGCCAGTGATGTTACTGAGTCGAGCAATGCCTGTTACATGCAGTTGAGATTCTAAGTGGCGCAACGTTTGTGTGATAGGTGTTGTGCGAAAGGTTTCTTGATTGAGAGCGAGGTGTTGGTGATTGAGTGATGGATTTTGTTGTTGGAACAGTACGTCGCTCACAAGTATGTCCGATGGTTAGTGCTAGTTGATGTGGTGAGGCAGGAAAGAAGACCCCCGCCCATCCATGGGCAAGGGTTTCAGGGGTACTCGGTTAAAATAAATCGCCAGGATTGGAGAAAAGTTCAATCACAGCAGAGTGTGTTTGAAGATCATGATTGGAAGCGATGTGTAAGTCTTGATGTGCTTGTCGATGTGTTTTTTCCATTCCCTCTACTCCTTGTGTTCGGGTTCCTGATTGGCTTGAGAGCTGGCTTTTTGCGTCAAACGTAATCAATTTATAGAACTTTTTGAGGTGCTTTGCAATTGATCAACCGAGTATTTTATAAATTAATAATTCCTTAATAT
>JABABC010000190.1 GCA_014238445.1 Coxiellaceae bacterium | reverse complement strand
GTTAAATTATTTGACTAGAGGGTAGTTGCTGTGCCACACGACCCGCCTACTACTTGCATTTACAGAGTGACGTAATACCCGTGCCGTTCCATGAGCCGGCTCGTCTAGTTGCGCTGCCAAGGACGTCCTCTCTGTCCCGCTCCTTCCTAATCTCTCCTATTATCGCCGTAATATTATCTGTACTCATTAAAGTTCTCCTCTTTTATTTTTTATACTTACAGTATAGTACAATCTCTCCGGAAGTTTTTTCGTATACATTTAAGGGTATGTTTTTACAGTATTTTATCAAATCTTTCTACTTCTTGACGAGGGAATTATAGGGGATCATTACCAATTATCCGGGTCGCCTTGGGGATAAAGAACGTAACTTATTGATCTTTTTTTGTCACTGTCAGTATTTTGATGGACGTTACCTTGAGACAAATAGATTACCCCGATAAATCAATCAGTTGAACTTAATCTTGCTTAACTCAATAATAATGGTCCCTTAAAAATAGACTATAATTACGAGGAAGAACGTGTTGAATGAAAAAAATTGAACAAATGATGGTTTGATGTATTTAGGAGAAAGCAGTGGCGATAACACCCAAACGCGTCAAAGTGAATCCAACAGATGAATTAGCGCAAGATATTCATTCTGTTTACGCTAAGGGGTATGTGATATTGGATCAGGTGTTTCAGCCAGAGGACATCCATCATATAGCGACATGTTTCCATCAGTTATACATGGAGAAGTACAAGCATGGGCTTGTTTCGAATCGCAATTACAAACGGTTTAGTTGTAAAATACCCGTGAGCCATGATTATGCGGCTATTTTAGCAAATGACACTATCCATCAGATGATGTCTGAGCTGTTGGGTGATGATTATGTATTATCAACATTCAGCTCTCATTCATCCATGCCGGGTTCATCAGAACAGCTGATACATACTGATGGTGATTCACCCTTATCGTCAGGTGACTATCGATTTAATCAAACTACACCGATGTATGTGCATATTCCGTTGAAGGATATGCAACCCGAAGACGGAGCTACCATTTTATGGCCTGCTTGTTGTACTGGTGGAAATGATGACAAGTGGATATGGAATAACGTGCCACCCAGTGAGCAGCCGCTTCGCTGTGGTGATGCCGTCATTAAGTCATCCAATTGTTGGCATGCAGGTGCTGCTAATCACAGTGATGCGGTTCGCCACATTATCACCTTAGTGTTTGTTAATAAGTACCACGATAATACACAAAACAATGGGTTAATACCCGGCAGAGATTACGGTGGACGATCTTGCCCAGCATTGCCTTATCGAATAGCGTCTCATCATGCGACTGAGCCTAATGACATGGAGTACGATTATCAAGATCAATCTTGGGGGAAGTGTAAAGCGAGCGCCAAATTGTTGGCTGAAACCATCAAATTAGAACAAACATTTTTTCACAGTCAGTTATTACCCAAGGCATTAATCGATATCATTCGAGATGATTCGGAATCATTGATTCGCGACCCTAGCTTGACATTCAATGTGATTGATTTTTTTCTGCCGCTAGTTAAGCCGCTATTCTCAAAAGGACAGGTGGCGTTTCATTCGATATCCATTGAGGCATCGCCTAAGTCGTTGGGTTGTGACGATCCCGTCTTTAAGAAGGATGCCGAAAATCAGGTGGTTTATACCAAAGAAAGAATGATTCGTGTCCTGATGCCATTGGCAACAGCCTCGGAGTGGATGGTTTGCTATCAGGGTAGCAAGTCAATGACTATGAGTGCGTTAAACAATAAAGATGTGATTAAGCTAGATGGCCGTGGTATCCCTGCTATCGTAGGTGACGCGGTGTTTGTATCGGGCGGGTTATTGCATGAGATAGCTCATGATGTTCCGTGCCTGGTGGTCACGTTTGTCGCTGCTGATTTTGTGTTGTCCTATGATGATCGTCATGTGATATCCGATTGTTTTTATTCGCATCTTCCTGCACGGTTACAGTTATGTGTTCGTTATTCTTCTATCTATATCAAGGAAGCCAAAAATAAAGATTTTAAGTTAAACCGACTGGGCTATCTGTATTATATAATAATGAACAAAGCTCGCCTCATGCAGTGTTCCGGGTCACGCTGGGTATGGTGTTTTGTTTTGCTGTCTCATGCCCTCACCTCTTTTTTTGTGTGTATGCATTGGCTGAAGGTGAAGTTAGGTATGAAGCCACATAATATATTTGACTAATAGCGGTTTAGTCTGTGGGTTCAAGTAAGGCGTTTTGGTGTGATTAATCAATATTATTGCTATAAACTATGTTTAGGAGGTTGTGGTTAATGATAGATGTGTATGATGTGATTGTTATTGGCGCTGGATTTTCTGGATTGGTGTGTTGTAAGGAGAGCGTCCAAATATAAGCTGTTAAAGAGCGTAAGCTATTAATCTTTCGTAGTCACTTTAACGAGATCAATGTTCCATGGCAGTAATTCCTCATAGTCGTCAGCTGTTTTGCAGCTCGCAATAGCTTTCATGTTTTCGACGTAATATTGATAGGGGTCATAGTTTATGAAGCTAGGAAGAACTTCCTAAGCGTTTACGCTCTAGTAAACGCTACTCCAGTTCAGATCATCCAGCAATCGTGCAAAGACACTTGTAGTAGCCCCCTAAAAGTAAGGACCACCTCTTAACTAACTGAAAAGAGGTAATAAAAATGAAAGACTT
>JABABC010000172.1 GCA_014238445.1 Coxiellaceae bacterium | reverse complement strand
GTGGGTGATAAGCTGTCTGAAGGTAGTGCGGTGTTGACTGTTAAAACCAATGCTTCTGCAGAGACAGCAGCTGTTGAAGCAAGCGCTGCTTCTCATGAAGTGGAATCTTCCGCTTTATCGGTTCAGCCGATGATCATCCCTGATATTGGGGGTGCCGATGCTGTCGATGTGATTGAAGTTTTCGTAAAGGTAGGAGATACCGTTGCATTAGACGATGCTTTAATGACACTTGAAAGTGATAAGGCTTCGATGGAAGTGCCAGCGCCAATCGCCGGACGTATTGTTGAAGTCTCTGTGGCTGTTGGTGATAAGGTCTCTGAAGGTGATGTCATTGGCCAGATTGAAGCGGTAGCATTATCAACTTCAACGCAAGCTGAGAAAAAAGCACCGTCAACACCGCACTACCTTCAGACAGCTTATCACCCACTGTCACGGCAATACTATCTACCACGCCCGCGATAGGAGAGGGCACTTCCATGGAGGCTTTATCACTTTCCAAAGTCACCAAGGCATCATCAACGGCGATAGTATCGCCAACGGCCACTAGGACCTCGATGACATCGACATCGGCTGCTCCACCTATGTCAGGCACTAATACTGTTTCTATTGAAGCCAATCTATACTCCTTTCTCTCTCATTCACTGTGAAATCGGGTCAGCGCGCTCAACATCAATATTCAATGTTTGCTGAGCCTGTTGTAATTGATCTGAAGCGAAACGCCCCTCCTTCGCCAACGCTACCAAAGCCGTATAAGCAATCATGTTCGCATTGACTTCAAAAAAATCTCTTAGCGCTTCACGTGTGTCACTGCGACCATAACCATCTGTGCCTAAAACGACATATTGACCGGGTACATCATGACGAATCTGCTCCGCATTGAGCTTCATATAATCAGTCGCTGCGATAAAGGGTCCTTGACGATCTTTAAAGTGACGTTGAACAACACTTTCACGCGTCGACTTCCCTGGATGCAAGCGATGATCACGTTGCACCGATTCAGAGTCTTTACGTAATTCATTAAAGCTCGTCACACTCCATATATCTGCCGCAACATCATATTGCTCTTCAAGTATGTGAGCAGCCTTGATGACTTCACGCAAAATCGCACCTGAACCCAGTAACTGTACTTTTGCGTCACTATCGTGACCAGAGGACTGAAAAAGGTACATGCCTTCTATGATACCTTCCTCCACACCTTCAGGCATCGCTGGGTGCGTATAATTCTCATTCATTGCTGTAATATAAAAGAACACATCATCTTGGTCCTGGTACATACGCTTTAATCCGTAGTGCACAATCACAGTCATTTCGTAACTAAACGTAGGATCATAGCTTAGACAATTAGGGACCATGCCGAACATAATTAAGTTATGCCCATCTTGATGCTGAAGCCCTTCACCAGCAAGTGTCGTCCGACCCGCTGTGCCTCCAACAACAAACCCGCGCGCACGACTATCACCTGCAGCCCACACCAAATCACCAATTCGCTGATAACCAAACATGGAATAATAAACAAAGAAAGGCACCATTGGCACACCCGTTGTGGCATACGACGTCCCTACTGCAATCCAGCTAGCCATACATCCTGACTCAGTAATACCTTGCTGAAAAAGCTGGCCTTGCTGGTCTTCTTTATAATACATCAGCTGATCACGGTCTTCTGGTTCATGGACTTGGCCTAGCGGATTATAAATACCAATTTGACGAAACAACCCTTCCATACCAAAGGTTCTTGCTTCATCTGAAAAAATCGGAACAATGCGTTGTTTGAACGTTTCATCTTTTAGAAGAACCGCTAAGATACGATTTAAAACCATAGTGGTCGATAATTCACGATCACCACTGCCCACTAATATTTTGTCGAAAGCTGATAGTTCTGGCACCGTTAAAGTCGGGCTAGACACTTTACGTAAAGGTAATGGCCCACCCAAGGTTTCTCGTTGTTTTTTCATGAAGATTGCCGCTGGCGAATCAGGCTCTAAACGTAGAAACTCCAAGGACTCAACTGCCTCATCTGACAAAGGTAAATCCATTTTTTTAGCAAAGCTAGCACAAGCTTCTAACGGTAGTTTCTTAGTGTTGTGAGCAACATTTTTTCCCGCAGCGCCTTCTAATGCGTAGCCCTTCACAGTGTGAGCTAACACCACGGTGGGTTGCCCCTGGTGATTAACCGCACTGGTGTAAGCCGTAAACATTTTTGCCACATCATGTCCACCTGGCATCAAGCTCTCTAAGCCTTCATCAGAAAGGTCTTTCACTAACGCGAGCAAGTCTGGTGACGTACCAAATAGGTGTTCGCGCATGTATGCACCACCGTTAACCGTATAGGTTTGATATTCACCGTCAACCATCTGACCTAATCGTTTCGCTAACAGCCCTTCGGAATCACGGGCAAACAAATCATCCCAACCGCGAGCCCAGACGACCTTAATCACATTCCATCCAGCTCCTGCAAATAAATTGGCTAATTCCAGAACGACACTACCACTACTATAAGACAGTCCGTCTAAGCGCTGTAGGTTACAATTAATCACAAAAATAAGATTATCTAAACGATAACGACTGGCTATCTTAAGCGCACCTAAAGAATCCGTTTCATCCATTTCACCGTCACCACAAAATAACCAAACATGCCGATTCTGTGTTTCACTCAGCCCTCGCATGTGCATGTACTGTAAAAACTGAGCCTGATAAATTGCCATCAATGGAGACAAGCCTAAAGAAACCGATGGGAACTCCCAAAAGTCAGGCATCAACCAAGGGTGAGGGTAGGAAGAAACCCCAGGGCGAAAAATTTCTTGCCGAAAACCATTCAGCTGCTCTTCAGTCAAGCGGCCTTCTTGGAAAGCACGCGCATAAATGCCTGGCGATGAATGGCCTTGGTAATAAACCACATCATGACCATCAGGATGCTGGTGTCCCTTTAAAAAATAATTAAACGCCACTTCAAACAAGCAAGAAGCAGAAGCATAACTGCTCAAATGGCCGCCCAGCTCGCCGGCAACTTTTTGACCTCGCATCACCATGGCTATGACATTCCACAGATTATAGGCGATTAACTCATCCACCAATTCCGCATGCTCAGGCAACTCATCCAGCGCTTCAGGCAAAGTATTCGTATAGCCAGTATCTTTCAAGGATGAAATATCCAATCCCAGATGCTTGGCATGCGCCATTAATGCTTCTAATACATGGGATGCGTAACCCTTATCGTTATAAGCAACAAGCACGTCAAGCGCTTCGCGCCATTCTTGCGTTTCTTGTGGGTTCACATCAGGAGCAATCAACTGTTCATCTACAGACATAATAAAACCTTTATTCTGCACATAGCTGATCCTTTGCTATGAGCATTAAATGGACATAAAGTTGAGCGTCGTGCTACATATTCACTGAATATAGCACCTCGCGAATACTACCATGCATTCTTAAATGAGAACAACGGATCAAGCCAAAAAAAAACTCAATCTGCGCACAAAATAACCTAAAACAAAGTAGCTACGCTGAAGACAATAGCAACAACCAACCAAACCACTAAAGTGTACTCCAAGAGCGTTGTCAACCTATCACCCAAAGGTGTAGATTCACCCAATGTCACTAAAGCCGCCTCCACCCAATCACCCAGCAGATCGGTAGTGCGAGAAAATGAATAATGTAAGGTTGATAACCACAATTTCAATATCCGTGTAAAATGCGATATCAAGGCCAAGCTAAGACCAAATAAGCGCACAGGCACCCAGTCCATAATCGCTAATAGCTGATCACTTAAACCAAATAATCTCAATGCTTCACTATGACGCGCGCCAAAACGCGAAACTTCCATAACAATCACGTATAGAGCCAACCACAGCGGACCTAAAAGAAACCAAAAAATGACAGAAAACACACGATGAAAATATGCTTTAACAGTACTACGGACCGATGTTATATCATCTACAGTAGATACATTCATGACATCCAGACAGTACCAACACCAAGCCAGTGTTAATACCCAATACCCTACCCCGCCAACTAAGTGCTCAACGACATTAAAAGCAAGGATCATGACCAACAGAGGAGGCAAAACTAATAACAACAAACCTAAAGCAGGAATGGATGCCATTTGCTGGCTAAATCGCTGATGGCATAGGCTAAAAAAAGGTGAAATCCAGTCTATTTGATAAGGCGCACTATAAAAACGCAAATAGCGCTGCACGAAAACACACAAGAGCAAAATAATTACGGACATAGTAAAACCTTAACATCATTCAACCAATTTCCTGCAAGGATAGCATACCCCCAGAAGAAATCACTCCCCAAGCTAATCTCGGCGCAAACGCTCATTCATAGCAACAGGGGTAGGGTATTTCAAAACAACCCAGTAACCTGAGAAAACGGAGGAAAGAATAAAAGCCGCTTGCACTAAATACCCCCCCTGCACGGACATCAGCTGAGCCGACAACGCCATAAAGCTAATAATCAATGCAAACTCACTGACCTGCCCCAATCGAACACCCACTTCCCATGCAACCTGTTTAGTTTCCTCCACAGAAGATAATGTCCAACGGTAAATCAGAGGCTTCACCAACAAGACACCTAAGGCAATTAAAATCGCTGGGAAAACAATCACCGACAAATAATGCCAATCAAAATTCGCACCCACAGAAAAGAAAAACAGCACCAAAAAGAAATCACGAAGCGGCTTCAAACTTTCAGCGATGTACAAAGCGATTGGGCTCATTGCTAAACTCACCCCAGCAATAAAAGCACCCACCTCACTCGATAACCCCAAAAAGGTAGCCAACTCAGCAATACTGAGACACCAAGCAATGGCCAATAGAAAAATATATTCTTTTATTCGACTAAAACGAGTCAGCAAAGGCATCAAGACCCACCGATTCAACCCATAAACCAATAACAAAACCGTTGGGAATCCAAAAACCACTAAAACAACCTCTTCAGATAAATCACCACTCCCACCAACAACACGAATAACGATCATCACAGCAATGGCTAAGATATCTTGCCACAGCAACACACTAATCATTAGTTCACCCGTGTGCTGATGGTGCAAAACCGTAGTCGGCAATAACTTAATACCAATAATGGTGCTAGAAAACATCAAACCCACACCCACTAAAACTGCGTCCGCCAGTGAAAAATTAAAAGCCCACGTTACTAAAAATCCAAATAGAAAAAAAACACATGACGTCACTACGCCTACCCAACTAATTTTCTTCAACATGCAGACTAATTTCTGGGGTGGGAGATGCAATCCTAATAAAAACAAAAGAAACAGGATACCCACATCTCCAATACTATGAACAATCTCAACATTAGGAATTAACTTAAGACCATAAGGGCCAAATAACATGCCAGAAAGGATATAAGCGATTAATAGTGTTTGACGAGAAAACAAGACCAATGCACCAAAAACAGAAGCGCCTAAAAAAATCAAATAAACGAAAAAGATAACATCATGCGGCAAGTGCATAAGCAACTCCTATAAAAATTCAAAATAGAATATACCAGCAGACAATAACTGTCGACACTGAATATAATTAACAACGACAGAATGATAACAACTAAAACAAGCAACATATTAAAAAAATGCATAAAAAAATCGAAAATATCATCCAATCAACAATAAAACTAGAAAAAAAAGCATAAAAAATAGATTTTTTTTTAAAAAATAAAACAACACATTAAAACGTAAAAACCCCAAGTAACATAAGGTCAGCACGCTAATAGTTCTAGAAAAAAAAGCATCCTTTACCGCAAAACAAGTTAAAAATCAAAAAAAAATATATCAAACTGTTTAATATTCGAACTTTTTATTATAAACTATTGTTGTTTAACACTATTCAGGGAGAAATATC
Organism: Coxiellaceae bacterium; assembly: GCA_014238445.1. GTDB lineage: Bacteria > Pseudomonadota > Gammaproteobacteria > Coxiellales > Coxiellaceae > UBA9148. The sequence goes on along the minus strand of JABABC010000172.1, from coordinate 13,518 downwards.
ATGCCAGTTAAGAAAAAAAAGGCGGTTGTTAAGAAGAAAAAAGCCGTTGTTAAAAAGAAAAAAGCTGTTACCAAGAAGAAGAAAACAGTAGCTAAGAAAAAGAAAGTAGCTACAAAAAAGAAAAAGTCTGTCGCTAAGAAGAAAAAAGCGACTACTAAAAAGAAAAAAGTAACCGCTAAGAAGAAAAAAGCGACTACTAAAAAGAAAAAAGTGACCGCTAAAAAGAAAAAAGCGACTACTAAAAAGAAAAAAGTGACCGCTAAAAAGAAAAAAGCGACTACTAAAAAGAAAAAGTCTGTCGCCAAGAAGAAAAAAGCGACAACCAAAAAGAAAAAACCAGCTACTAAAAAAAGAAAATCAGTAGCTAAAAAACGAGGACGTCCCACAAAGGCTAAAAAATAGTCCTCACTAGTCCTACTTTAAAACGCCATTGATTAATCAATGGCGTTTTTTATTACCAACACCTAATCAACAAAACATCTCTCGACTCTTCAGCGGCTTTCCACCGAGATGGGAAGATAAAATATAGCGCATCACTGACTTAGCCTCATTCAAGCAAAGCGAGCCTTTTAATCCTTTATCCTTTAACTGCTGCAAAGTTGAACCTTGAATTGCAGGCCCCATCCCATCCCGACCTTCATAAAAACCCAACTGATGCTCGTACTGATACATTCTCGTAGGCTCTATAAGACAACCTGTTTTAGCATCGTGAGAAAAAGACAACCCATATCCCACCTCCTCTAATAAGTGAATCTCAAAATAACGCAAGCTTGCGAAACCGGGGTCTCCCGCAAGTAACCTCTCAAGCACCAACTCGTACGCATCAAACAGGCTAGATAACGATTCTTGACGATTGAGCAATCGCAATAAAAGTTCGTTAACATAAAATCCGCACATCAATGCCTGGCCTGACAAAAGGTAAGGTAATTTGTTAGCTTCCAAACGCACCAATGACTTTAGCTCATGGCGACCCGTCCAAGCAGCCCATAATGGCTTAAATAATTGCAACTGCCCCTGAAAACGTGACTTTAATCCACGGGCATTACGGGCAACCACAGTCACCAAACCACTCTGGTATGTGAACAAATCAACTAACAAACTAGTGTCACGATAAGGTCGTGTATGCAAAACAAAGGATCGATCAAGCTCCATGCTGAGGGCACTCCCCTAGTCCGTATAACCAAAATCCGTTAAGGCTTTCGCGTCATCAACCCAACCTGATTTAATCTTCACCCATAACTGCAAGAATACTTTTTTATCAAAGTAACGCTCAAGATCAACTCGAGCATCCATACCCACTTGCTTAATTCGATCACCTTTATGACCAATGACAATCATTTTCTGGCTCGACTTTTCAACCCATATAACACAAGCAACGCGAAGGATTCCATCTTCCTCTTCTATCAGATCAATAGTTACAGCTAATGCGTAAGGCAGTTCCTCCCCCAACTGGCGGGTTAACTTTTCGCGCACAAATTCAGTAATTAAAAAACGATCACTGCGATCTGTCACTTGATCAGGCGGATACAACAAGGGGCCAGGAGATAGCTGATTAATCACAGCATCTTCAAAAACATCTATTTTTTTAGCTTGCCTAGCTGACAATGGAATGACTTCATGAAACACATATTTTCCTGAAATTAGCTCCATAAAAGGTAATAATTCAGACTTATTGCGCACTAAATCAATTTTATTGACCACCAACATGACAGGGACTTTTACATCTGCTAAGTAAGATAGAATCACTTCATCTTGTGCTGTCCACTGCAATGCTTGAACCATAAATACTACTAAATCGACCTCTTGCAAAGTGGACTTAGCAACACGATTCATATAGCGATTCAATGCTTTTTTTTGTCCGGAATGTAACCCCGGCGTGTCCACATAAACGACCTGACTACCAGCCTCTGTCTTAATGCCAATAATCCGCTGACGGGTTGTTTGAGGCTTTCGTGAAGTAATACTTAATTTTTTACCCAACACACAGTTTTGTAAAGTTGATTTCCCAACATTTGGCCTACCAATAATTGCAACCACACCGGATCGCTCGATTTCATGATTCACGTAAACACTCCCAATACTGTTTTGCGGCTTCTTGCTCCGCTTTTCGACGACTTAAACCCGTTGCTTTGATAAGATAATTTAGCCCCTGCACTGTACAGACCACTGTGAACAGCTGCTCATGCGCTAGCCCTGAAACCTCACAAACATACTCCGGTAACGGTTTTTGATGTGCCTGACACCATTCTTGTAAAATTGACTTAGGATCCTTCTTCGGCGCAAGCGTTGCGACATCTTTGATATACAGATGATACCAATGTAATACGCGCTCACGGCACACTACTAAATCCGCATCTAAATAAACGGCACCAATTACTGCCTCCATTGCATCCGCCAAAATAGAGGCTTTTCGTTCAAAACGTGTTTTTTCTTCCCCTGACCCCATCTCTAAAAAATGATCTAAAGATAATGCTGTTGCCAATTCACTCAAGACTAAACCATTCACTAACATGGAACGTAATCGACTAAGATCACCTTCACGACGAGCCGGATATTCTTCATATAAATCGTGTGTAATGATAATACCCAGCACTGAATCCCCTAAAAACTCTAGGCGCTCATTATTATCAGCACCGATAGAACGATGACGCAGCGCCTGTTTTAATAGCGATACATCACGAAACTGATAGCCCAAGATTCGTTGACATTCTTGCAAGACAGTCATCCATCAACTCCTACTATTTATCGACTTTTAAAACAGCCAAAAAGGCTTCTTGTGGAATCGACACTTTACCCACTTGTTTCATCCGCTTTTTCCCTTTCTTCTGCTTTTCCAGTAGTTTTTTCTTCCGTGAAATATCACCCCCATAACACTTAGCAGTCACATTCTTACGTAATGCTTTAACCGTAGTCCGAGCAATCACCTTACCACCCAACGCTGCCTGAATTGCAACATCAAACATTTGACGAGGAATCAGCTCTTTGAGTTTCTCTGCAATTTGACGCCCTCGTGAAGCCGATAAATCACGATGAACAATCATAGCTAAAGCGTCGACTTTATCACCGTTAATTAAAATATCCAGCTTCACTAAATCAGCTGAGTGAAAACGAATAAAACTATAATCTAACGAAGCATAACCACGACTCAGTGATTTCAATCGATCAAAAAAATCTAAAATCACATCACTCATCGGGATTTCAAACGTCACAGACACCTGGCTGGTTAAATAGTTCAGGGCAGTCTGAATGCCACGTCGCTCAATACACAAGGTCATTACACTGCCTAGATACTCCTGAGGAACTAATATCTTTGCTTCAACAATAGGCTCATTAATGGAATCGATCGCGTTGGGCTCAGGCAGAGAACTGGGATTATCCACCATGAAGAGCTCACCGGTTTTCGTCTGGACTTCGTAGACCACAGTAGGTGCAGTAGTAATGAGATCCAGTTGATATTCACGCTCTAAACGCTCCTGAATGATTTCCATATGAAGCATGCCCAGAAAACCAATTCGAAAACCAAATCCCAAAGCATCCGAGGACTCTGGCTCATAATACAAAGCAGCATCATTCAATGTTAATTTTGCTAAAGCTTCACGGAAGTTTTCAAAATCATCCGAACTCACTGGAAAAATACCAGCAAACACCTGAGGTTTCACTTTTTTAAACCCCGGCAGTGGTTCTTTTGCCGCACCTTTGGCCAAAGTTAATGTATCACCCACAGGGGCACCGAAAATATCTTTAATGCCTGCAACAACAAAGCCCACCTCACCAACACTCAACTGGCCTGTCGGATGACGCTTTGGTGTAAAGATACCCACATCATCAACCACGTACTGATTTTTAGTCGACATAATTTCAATTTTTTGCCCTTTTTTCAGGGACCCTTGCTTAATCCGCACTAAAGAGACCACACCTAAATAGCTATCAAACCAGGAGTCGATAATCAATGCCTGTAAAGGTGCATCTAATTCACCTTCTGGCGGTGGAATCGTATTCACCAATTGTTGTAACAACTCAGGAATACCCTGACCTTCTTTCGCACTGATAGGAATCGCATGCATAGCATCAATACCTATCACATCCTCAATTTCTTGTATCACTTTATCAGGATCGGCTTGTGGCAAATCCACTTTATTCAATACCGGTAAAACTTCTAAACCATAATCAAGCGCCGTGTAACAAGTAGCCACTGTCTGTGCTTCGACACCCTGCGCAGCATCCACCACTAATAACGCACCCTCGCACGCGGCTAATGAACGAGACACTTCATAGGAAAAATCCACGTGCCCTGGTGTATCAATAAAATTTAACTGGTAGTTCACCCCATCTTCTGCTTCAAAATACAAGGTGACACTCTGCGCCTTAATTGTAATCCCGCGTTCACGCTCAATATCCATAGAATCAAGCACTTGCTGTTTCATTTCGCGCTGCTCTAAGCCTCCACAATATTGAATAAAGCGATCGGCTAAAGTTGATTTACCGTGATCAATGTGAGCGATGATGGAAAAATTACGAATATGTGATATTTCAGTGCTAATTGCGCTGCCTGATGATGCCATAAGAGTCTACTTGATGATCGAAACGACAGATAGTATCAAGGATCCACCACGAATCAAAGTAGCCAGATTTTAATCACTATCAAATTCACACCCCCATACACCTACTAACTCGTCTTTTATGAACAATAACGGTGTTCGATCTCGCAACCAGGGTGGCACACGCCATTGCTGAAAGCACTTTCTTAAGGTCTGGTGCTGTACATGACCATAACGACGCAATCGCTCGCCTCCCCTGCGAAATCTCACAGTCACCTCGCTCACGCCATACTGCTTTGTAATTTGCAAAGCTTTTTCTGACTGAGAGGATAACGTTAACCCCAGCAGCTCGATCTCTAGATCTGTCTGTAAATTCCATACATAGTGAGCGGATGCATCAAACGTTACTAATCGTGGCATGGCATATAACTGACCATCATGGCGACGTAACTCATAACCCTTCCAATGTAAACAAGGTGTGGCATCAACCTTGGCTCGCACGACATTCGCCATCATCGCTTGCAACTGATTCGTATCGGGCAATGGGCAGCCTTGTTCAACCAACCACGTACGCAAAAGATGATATTGCTTCAATGACGGCAAGGCTAATAAGTCGGATACGGACAGTTGATCGCCGCGCTTTAGACTCTCTAAATCTCGATTGAGATAGAGTTGCAACAATTGGTCTGCGTCAAAGCAATGCCTAGCTGAGCGCGACAAAGTCTGCAATGCAGAAGGCCAGCGTGCTTGAATCACAGGTAATAACTGATGACGAACGTAATTACGATCGAACACTAGATCTTGATTGGATGGATCTTCCATCCAAGTTAGGCTGTTAGCAACTGCATAGGCTTCGATACTTTTTCTAGAAAAATCCAATAGCGGACGTAGGATATCACACCCATTGATCACGCTTTTTTCTGACATAGCTGACAACCCTTTCACACCAGAACCTCGCATCAATTGCAGTAATAAGGTTTCCACTTGATCCATTTGGTGATGCGCTGTTACCACACACTCATCTGACTGACAGTGTTGTGTTAAGGCCTGATAGCGAGCTAGACGCGCGGCTGCTTCTGTACCCAATCCCAAATCTTTATCCACTATCACGGAATAAGATTCAAAAGGGACTTTCCACGCATCACACATCGAAGCACAGTGTCGCTCCCATTGACCAGAAGTATCATGCAACTGATGATTGACGTGTATTGCACGCAACTTAAAACAACCATCACGTGATTTCAGGGTGTTTAAAAGGTGCAATAATACCAGAGAGTCGACACCACCACTTAACGCAACAACCCAGCCTTGTTGCGATGACAGTTGAGATATATGCGTTGTAAAGGCATCAAGTGTTAACATGCCTAACTAGTCTGAGTAGTTTCAGTACCTACATTCAACCAGCGCTGATAACGCTGCTCCAATAAGGTATCAAGCGGCAATTGCTTTAACGATTCTAATGTATTGAGCAACTCATACTTAATCGTCTGAGATATTCTTTCCACATCACGATGTGCGCCCCCTAACGGTTCTTTTACCACCTCATCCACTAAATTTAATTCCTTTAAGCGTGAAGCCGTTAAATTCATCGCTTCAGAAGCCTCTCCAGCTTTAGCCGCGTCTTTCCAAATAATGGAAGCACACCCTTCCGGTGAAATAACCGCATAATAGCTATACTGCAACATCAATAAACGATCGCCCACGCCTATGCCTAATGCCCCACCTGAACACCCCTCTCCAATGACCATGCAAATGACAGGCACTTTTAGTCGAGACATCTCCATTAAATTGCGGGCAATAGCCTCACTTTGATTACGTTCTTCCGCTTTAACACCAGGGTAAGCACCTGGCGTATCAATAAAAGTGATGACAGGCAATGAAAAACGTTCTGCCAATTTCATCAGACGAAGCGCTTTATGAAAACTTTGCGGTGTTGGCATACCGAAATTACGTTCCACTTTTTCTTTTGTTGTGCGTCCTTTTTGATGACCGATGATCATCACGGGATCACCTTCTAAGCGAGCAATGCCACCAATGATTGGCGCCCCTTGGTCCGAATTCCGATCACCATGCAGTTCCACCCAATCATCAAAGATATGGTCAATATAATCTTGGGTATAGGGTCTCAGCGGATGACGCGCTAATGAAACAATATTATGTGCTGTCAAATTAGAAAATATAGATTCCGTTAACACTTTACTCTTTTCTTTCAGTTGAACCAGCTCTTCGGTAATATTCACTCCCTGACCCGAACCAAGGCGCCTCAACTCATCGATTTTCAACTCTAATTCAGCGATTGGCTGCTCGAAGTCCAAGTAATCAAGATTCATGGATAATCACCCCCCCTATACATCAATTTAAACCATTGATTTTAATTATAATTATTCACTAAACTTGGCAATCCAAGGCGCCAATCAATGGGGCTAGCTATTCCCCAAAAGTGTGACTAATATAGCAAATTCAAGGGATAGTGCAATCAACCTTAACGGGTAATCACAGCAGATGATTAAGCTTTTCTAATAAGTCAGGTGAAATATGCTTTAATTGACGAGAGCCCCGCGTCACCTTGGAAATACTCGCTTTCAACGTCTTCGCAATTTCTCGCTGAGATAGCTTACCATCCAACAATGCTTTAACCACATTCACACGCAGAGACAAAGCAGAGAGTTCTTCTGGAGTAAAAAAACATTCGAACAATGCCATAAGGTTATCCTCTTGCTTAGCATCCGATACCAAGGTAAAAAAGCGCTTCAACCCCTGATGATCTTGCTCATGAAACATAATCACTCCTTACTGAATAAACATCTGCTGTTAAATTGAAAAACTGGACTCCACTCGTATCGATGAAGTCTCTGCTGAAACATAAAACCATACACCATCAATCATCTCAAACTGACTTTTCTCATACATCACACACAATGAGCCCTTATCGATGTAGCGAGCCTCAAATGTCACTGTGCCTCTAGTTGAAAAAACATCCACTGGCGATATTTCTAACACCGTCAAGGAATCCCAAACAACTGACTGAGACCACTGCTTTGCTGACTGCGCACAGAAATCGTGTCTAGCTTTTCCCCTAACAGTCTTAGCAATATAGTCAATCATCGAATGCGCATAGGCTGTATAACGTGATCGCATCAACTCCTCAGGCGTTTGTGCGCTTTGCTGCCCATCAATGAAACGACCACAACACAGCGCATAAACTGAACTCACTCCACAAGGACACGTAGCTTGACTCAACACCTAAGCCTCCCACAGTTGATCAATCATCAACTGCAATGTGGTCTGATTGCGAAATGCATTGATATCTAAATGATAAACAATTCGCACTTGTTGACAATGATAATTTGGCCAAAGCTTTAGATCCACATTAAAACAAATGGCAGATAGTGGATACTGCCCGTCAGGGTGTTGCAACGTTAACTTGAGATGATTCCCACCGACTAATCGCTGCTCTATCACAACAAATACACCATCGAACACTGGCTCAGGAAACGCTTGCCCCCAAGGGCCGGAGTGGCGTAATAAATGAGCGATTTCCAATGTCAGATCCGAAGCGGATAAGACACCGTCAGTTAACCATTTTTGCTGAAAAATACCAGGATCTGCCATGGCTCTAACAACCTGATCAAAGCACTGTGAAAAGTCCTCCAACTTATCTGCGAATAAGCTCATCCCAGCAGCCATTGCATGACCACCAAATTTCACGATCAAACCAGGCTGAAGCGCATCCACTCGCGCTAATACATCCCGAAGGTTTAACCCCGCGATCGAACGCCCTGAACCTTTTAAAGTCCCATCACCCACAGCAGCAAAAGCAATCACAGGGCGATGCGTTTTATCTTTAATGCGTGACGCAACTAAGCCGACAACCCCTTGATGCCAATTCTCCTGATACAAGGTTAACCCATGCGCTGTTTCATGAGTAATGGATAAACGCTCCACAATAGCTATAGCTTCTTGCTTCATTTGCTGCTCAATTAACTTACGATCAACATTTAACTGATCCAGTTGCATGGCGATCTCATGAGCTCGATTTTTATCCTGCGTTAACAAACATTCAATACCCAACGACATATCATCTAAACGCCCTGCAGCATTTAAACGAGGAGCAATGGCAAAACCAAAATCCGAGGTCAGTAATGATGCTGCTTCACGCTTTGACACGTCAATTAAAGCCTGTAACCCAGGTCGGACTGGAAGCTGACGAATACGTGCTAATCCTTGATGCACTAACACGCGATTATTTTTATCCAGCGGCACCAAATCGGCTACCGTGCCTAATGCGACAAGATCAAGGTATTCACTCATTTTTGGACAAGGCAACCCTTGCTGCTCAAACCACCCCTGTGCTTTTAACTCAGCGCGCAAAGCCAACATGACATAAAAAATGACGCCAACACCTGCCAAAGCCGCACTTGGGAAATTATCCCCGGGCAAACTGGGATTAATCAAAATGCAATCTTCTGGCAACATATCACCCGGCAAATGATGATCCGTGACTAGCACATCGATCCCAAGCTCACGAGCACGCGCCACACCCGCGATACTGGAAATCCCATTATCCACGGTAATAATTAAATTGGGCGTTGATTGATATGCAACATCAACAATCTCAGGAGACAAACCATAACCATAGTCAAAACGATTAGGCACCAAGTAATCTACGTGTTTCGCCCCCATAGCCCGTAACGCCAAAACTGCCAATGTGGTACTGGTGGCACCATCAACATCAAAATCACCAACAATTAATAAGCGCTCATCATGGGCCAACGCCAGCGTTAAGCGCGCAACGGCTTGTTCGATGTTCAATAAATTATCAAATGGCAATAATTGCGATAACCCATATTCCACGGTCACCGGATCAATCACATTCCGGCCACTTAAAATACGTTGCAACAAAGGTGGAAATTGGGATAATTGACTCAAATCACCCACCAACCGATGCTCAATGACAGCACTCATAACACATTTCCTTTTTCCCGAAGGCGACCATACTATAGTAATCGTCACCCGCTTTACAGCAACACGAGTGACCGATAGAATCCCTTACATTAACTAATCAGCCAAATTGCAGCCTCATGACAACCTTACCACCCTTCCCCACTCTCACTATCAATGAACAATTCATCTTGCGTGAACATGAACCCTCCGACAATGAAGCTTTTTTTAACTATTACGCACACCCTCAAGTCGCTGAATTCAATATAGCAGCACCGGTACCAAAAACGCGACGAGAAGCCACCGAAGAAGTGCTCTACTGTCGCAGCCTCTACTACAAACGCCAGGGCATCTATTGGGCCATTGCCGACCTAAATAACCAAACCATGATTGGTGCCATTGGCCTTCATTTTAGAGCACGCCATCACGGTGAGATTCACTATGACCTCAATGTGAATTACTGGAATCAAGGTATTATGACACAGGCTATGCAGGTTGCCATTGCATACTGCTTTGAACACATGAATATTACAACATTGGAAGCACGCACCCTGGAAGCCAACACTGCGTCCACCCACCTACTGATAAAACTCGGCTTTCAACACGATCATCGTGTTGAGCGATACACGTCCTACAATGGAAAAGAATACGCTATTGAAGTCTATCACTTACATCAATAGTCATCTTTCAAAGTGGAATACGAATAGATTACTCAATATCAGCGCGCTGCCGACTCAGCAACGCCTCTAAACCCTGTCGAGGAGCAATGCCCTCATATAAAATCCGATAGACTTGCTGTGTAATAGGTAGCTCAACACCCAGTGCTTCACCTAAAGCTAACAATTGACGCGTATTAGGTAAACCTTCCACTTCGCCACCCACTGATTCCTGCGCTTGATCAATCGAAACACCTTGTCCGACGGCCAAACCAAATCGGCGATTTCGTGACTGATTATCGGAACACGTTAACACTAAATCACCCATACCAGCGAGACCTAACAAAGTCGATTCAACACCACCAAAGGCTGAGAGCAGTCGTCGCATTTCAGCAATGCCACGCGTCAATAACGCGGCACGGGTATTTGCTCCTAAATCCAGTCCAACCGTGATACCCATCGCAATGGCTAGAATATTTTTCATCACACCACACAATTGCACACCCAAAAAATCATCGTTAGGATACACCCGAAAATGTGGCGCATGCAGTCGCTCAGTTAATGCTTGAACAAAGCCTGCGTCATTTCCTGCCACACAAACTGCAGTTGGTAGAGCTTGCCCTACCTCTTTAGCAAAACTTGGACCAGAAACAATGGCCATAGCAGTCGCTGGCCCTATCACCCTCATCACGGTTTCATGTAACGGCCTAGCTGTTGTAGGATCTAAACCTTTAGTGCCCCAAGCAATCCGCAATGATTGTGTTTTCAACCCTTTCAATTGATTGAGAAACACCCCAAAAGCATGACTTGGGATGACAATCAATACATCTTCAACCGCTTCTAATGCCAAAGCCAAATCATCAAAAATACGTAAAGACTCGGGGAAAGATACATCTGGCAAATAACGCTCATTGCATCGCTGCTCATGCAGATGATGCATAAACGCTGGATTGTGACCCCACAAATGGACAGACTGACCATTACGCGCCAGGTGGACCGCCAGTGCGGTCCCCCAGGCACCCGCACCAGCCACTAATATCGGCGATGCACTGCTCATATTAAGCTTGATCAGTCGCTGTAGATGAACCTTCAGCTTTAGCTGCAAGTTCTTGTTGATGTTTTTCATACAAAGCATCGAAGTTCACTGGCGCTAAATACAACTGAGGAAAACCTGCCTTAATCACTGCATCTGTTACCACTTGACGTGCATAGGGATACAATAAGTTAGGACAATAGCTACCCAACATAGGGCGAATCTGCTCATCATCAAAACCCGCTAAAGTAAATATACCCGCTTGCTTTGCCTCTACTAAAAACGCTGTTTCTTCACCCACTTTAACCGTGACAGTAACCGTCAATTCCACTTCATGCGCATCATCGCTTAACTTGGCGGTTTTAGTGCCTAAATCCATATGTAGCTCAGGCTGCCACTGCTTAGTGAATATCGCCGGCGCATTAGGAGACTCTAATGATAAGTCTTTAATATAAATCCTTTGAACCGCAAATTGTGGGCCTTGCTCAGTACTCTCATTCGCTTGACCATTGGTTGCTTGTTTTTCTACTGCCATTGTAATTCCCCTGTGTTTATTTAGTTCAATAACGTTTCTAATTTACCTGCATCATTCAGCGCTTTCAAATCATCAAAGCCACCAATTGGCTGCCCTTTAATAATGATTTGAGGAACAGTCCTTGCATTGGGCACCATTTCCTCCATTGCCGCAAAAGCAATTGGGTCTTGGTCAATCCGCAGCTCATCGAAGGCAATGCCTTTATTAGTTAATAAGTTTTTAGCATGTACACAATACGGGCAATTTGCCTTTGAGTAAATAATGACATCAGCCATGACTTTTTCCTTTTTTATCTTTTTTTGATTTTGTTTTCGCTGCTTCGATTACTGGCATTGATGCCTGACGCCAAGCATCCATACCCCCCTTCAGTATCATCACATTCGTCAAGCCTTTCTTTTTTAACTGTTGGAACGCATTTAAGGCCGTCTGACCACGCTGACAGACTAATACGATATTCGTTGACTCTTCTTTCGGTAAATGATCGGCCTGTGATGCTAGGTCAGCCTTAGCGATATTCTTCGCACCTAAAATATGCCCTGACAAATAGACCGAAGAATCCCTTAAGTCGACCACATAGGCCTGCTCTTGATTCATTAAGGACACTAACGCACTCGGCGATATTTTTTGCTGACCTCCTTGAGCACGACACTCTTCGATAACAAGGATGATCAACAGCACTACAAAAATGCCACTCAACTGCCAATGTTCGACCAAAAAAGAAACAACCTGATGAAAATCCATAGCAACTACCCTTATCAAATGAGGGCGTAGTATACAGGAAAGCCCATGAGACTAAAGAGCAAACGCCTGATAATCCACGCAACCATACTTCAGCGAACACAGACGACTTTAGCATTCATAAATTCTTTTAAGCCAGCCTCCGACAATTCACGCCCTATACCAGAAGATTTCATACCCCCAATGGGAAAGCGAGGGTCTGATGCCACCGCAGCATTCACATAACAACTTCCCGCCTCCACCTGAGATATCGCTATCTGGCGACCCACCGCTGTATCACTGGTAAAAATAGCAGCGCCTAACCCATAAATCGATTGATTAGCCATCGCAACAGCCTCTTCTTCACTCTCGACACGGACCACACTGATCACTGGTCCAAATAGCTCATCATCAAACGCAGGCATTCCTGGAACAACCTGGGTTAACAACGTAGGGGGGTAGAAAAAACCCTCTCCAACAGGAAGTTCACCACCAACGACTAATTGTGCACCGCACTCGATACTACGCAACACCTGCTGATGCAGATGTTGTCGCAAATCCTCCCGCGCTAACGGGCCCAACCTCGTTGATTCTTCTAAAGGGTTACCACAGTCATATTGCTTAAGCTGATTAATCACACACTGCAACCATTGATCATAAACATCAGCTAATACAATACAACGCTTAGGTGCAATGCATATTTGCCCTGCATTAGACATTCTCGCATCCACAGAAACCTTAGCAGCCTGCTCAATGTCAGCGTCACTTAAAATCACATAAGGATCCGATCCCCCCAATTCTAAAGATACTTTTTTAAGCGCTGCTCCCGCCTGAGAGCCGACTATTTTTCCGGCAGCCGCACTCCCCGTTAATGTCACTCCTTTCACACGAGTATCGTGAATAATCGCCTCTACCTGCCCAACCTCAACCACTAAGGTTGTAAAAACACCCTCAGGAAATCCCGCCTCTTCGAATAATGAGGCAATTTTCAAAGCGCAACCAGTCACATTGGGGGCATGCTTTAAAACCATCACATTGCCCGCTAACACTTGACTCACTGCAAATCGAAACACCTGCCACAATGGATAATTCCAAGGC
>JABABC010000221.1 GCA_014238445.1 Coxiellaceae bacterium | reverse complement strand
GAGAAAACAGAAGGAGACACAAAATGACTAAAAAAAACATCAGAATGAGTGAAGTTAATATAGCGATGATTCTAAGCGGCGTAGAACGACCAACACAGACGGCGGCTGCATGCACAAGGCCGAGCACCGGGTGTGCCCCGGTCACGAAAAAGGAGTAGGGCGCTCACGTAACGTTAAGACAGCCCAGTCTAGCGGTTGCCCTTTAAACTCATAGGATTTTGATGAATGGAAAGCGACACTAGCATATGTAAAAAACAAGAGACTCATTAACATACACATTATAACCAATAGAAAAATTTTGAAAAAAGTAAATTTAGAATACTGATAGATAGTCAAGATTAGGAAAAACATTGATAACTCACAACAAAAGGCTTTGTGCTTCTCAACACAAAGCCATGCTTTAAGATTAATCTGTATTATGACTTTTTAGCGGGTACAAGTTCAGCAGTCCTATAACAGTGCTTATCTTCATTCACGTATATCAGTGCACACCTTTTCACGATATTTTTCTTACCGCGTTCACATGTACTAGATAGCAGAACATGATTCGACATATGCCATACCGTATTGTAAACATTCTTACGAAGCTTCATTGACGCAACATACTCAAGCTTTGATGCCCCTTGGCCATCCTCAAGGCGACCCAGTTCATCCATAGAAAAGCTCTTTCCCTCCCATTTAGCGAACATTTTATCACCCCGACACTGTTTAAATTCCGATTGAGGGCCACCCTTCCAATCTTTTTTATCGTATGCTATTAATGTATATGTCTGCGATTTACCTGCAGCATAGCAAGCACCAACAGACACTAACGATAACAACGCTAACATTGAAATTAAGCATTTAGTTTGTTCATTCTCTTTTCTTTAAGACTATTACTTATTCCAAACGTATTGTGATGGTTAAGTGAATATCGGTACCTCGGGTAGAGTGCCGGCGTTACTTGTCGCTCGCTTTGCATAGGTGTTCTGTTATTTTTGGCGGAGCTATGCGTTCTCGATGAAGTGCTTTCGGTAATATCGCAGTTCATCAATGGAATCTCGGATATCTTGAAGGGCCAAATGTTGCGACACTTTGCAATAATTGCTCGCAATGTCAGGTTCCCAGAGTTGGGTGAGAATTTTGAGTGAAGTGACATCTAAATTACGATAGTGGAAGAATTGTTCCAGTGATGGCATTTCGCGGTGTAAGAAGCGCCTATCTTGGCAGATGGTATTACCACACATGGGTGACGATTTAGGTTCAACATGTTGCTTAAGGAAATCGAGTGTTTGGGATTCAGCTTCAGTTGCCGTTGATGTGCTGTTGTGTACGCGCTCCCACAGGCCAGAATGCTGGTGTTGATGTGTATTCCAGGAATCCATTTTATTAAGGACGGTGTCGGGTTGATGAATGGCACACACGGGGCCTTCTTCAATGATATTGAGCTCGGTGTCTGTCACAATCGTGGCAATCTCGATGATATGATCGTTGTCAGTATCGAGCCCAGTCATTTCAAGATCAATCCAGATCAAGCGTTCAATAGTGCTCATAGTGGGTCCTTAATGGTTATTTATCTTTAGGGTTATTGATGATGCCGTGTGGTACATGTGCTGCTGCAACGTGCTCACTGGCTGATGTGATGTGTCCTGGCTGATCATCAAAAAAGATGTCAGCTTTAAAGGCAGTGAGAAACTCTGTTTTTTCTATCCCGCCTAGAAAGAATGCTTCATCCATACGAACCCCCCATTGGCGAAGGGTGCGGATGACACGAGCATGAGCGGGTGCTGATCGTGCTGTCACTAATGCGGTTCGGATCGGGCAGTCTTCTGGGCTAAAGTGTTGCTGTATATCATGAAGTGCCATCAAGAAACCACGAAAAGGGCCGTTATCTAAGGGTTCATGACCTCGATTACGTTCACTTTGGTGGAAGGCATCGAGGCCGTCGGATTGAAAGACGCGTTCCGCTTCATCAGAAAAGATCACAGCATCGCCATCAAAGGCAATGCGCAGTTGATCATTGGCTTCTAGTTGATTGGGTGGTGAGGGCAGTAAGGTGGCAGCAGCATTGCCTTGGTTGAGAGTGTGAATGACGTCCTCTTTGCTGGTGGAAAGAAAGAGATCAACACCAAAGGCTTTGATGTAAGGGTGGCGTCGACTGCCATTGGTAAATGCCGCACGACTAATGTCGAGACCGTAATGTTCGATGCTATTAAAGATTCTAAGGCCGCTATCAGCGCTATTGCGTGACAATAGAATAACTTCAGTAAAGTCTCCAAACTTATTGATATTTAATAGTTTTTTGGCAAGATTAAAGCCACTTCCAGGAGGTAAAATATCATCCTCATACGTCACTTGGTGTTCGCGGTATTTATCGAGACCTTCTTGCTCGAAAATGTCATTGCTGGTGGTTAAATCAAACAGTGCTCGCGATGAAATGCCAATAATGAGTTTATGTGAGATATCTTCTGGCATGGCGTTGTCCTCGTCTTCTTTCGGGAAGGATAATTTCTTTACAACATAGATGCAAGTGATTGTTTTTTTTACAGCACTGTGCTTGAAAGAGATCTTGGATTGAGAGGTTAATGTGCTTATACTAAATAAGTCTTCAGCTTAACAATATGATTGATATGAAAAAAAATGGATTTTTAGGGGCTCGGTGGGTATTGAGACTCTGCAGTGTCAGTGTGTTGGTACTGGGACTTTGTTCGGGTGGACAGGCTTCGAGTAGTGCGGTCAGTTGGAATGTG
>JABABC010000189.1 GCA_014238445.1 Coxiellaceae bacterium | reverse complement strand
TTTAGTGACATGTCGATTTTCATGAATGCCAGTGTCAATGATGTTTATATGACCATTGCATTTGCAGTGATATTTGTTATTTTTGTGATTTTGGTCTTTTTAGGTAATTGGCGAAGTGTGTTGATTCCTGTTGTTACGATTCCAATCTGTTTAATCTCAACGTTTGCGTTGATGTATGCCTTAGGTTTTAGCATCAATATGGTGACATTGATTGCTATTGTATTATCAGTCGGCTTGGTTGTAGATGATGCCATTGTGGTTCTGGAAAATACCTATAGGCGTATTGAAGCTGGAGAGACCCCGATGCAGGCTGCAATCAATGGTAGTCGAGAGATTCTCTTTGCGATTGTAGTGATGACATTAACATTAGCTGCAGTCTATGCGCCATTTGGCTTTATGACAGGCATGACATCTGCTTTCTTAACACCTTTTGCATTTACTTTAGCGGGTGCAGTGATTATTTCTGGATTTGTTTCACTGACATTGTCACCGATGATGTGCTCGAGGCTTTTGACAATGCCTGTTGCGAGCAGAGAATCACTTTCATGGGTTTCTATGGGGCGGTGGCAAAGGTTTTCTGAGACTTTTTTAAAACGATTGACACTAGGGTATCAAAGCCTGTTGCAATGGGTGCTTCGTCATAGGGTGCTCATGCTCATCTTAATTCATGCTGTCGTGATATCATGTTCTTTTTTTGTTCGGTCGCTTCCGTTTGCTGCTTTCCCCGATGAGGATGTTGGTTTGGTGTTTGTTGCTTACCATGCCCCTGTTAACGAAGATGTTGATGCAGTGGATGTTAAGCTGAAAAAAATTGAGTCCTTAACCAAAGATATGAATGCGGTTGCTTCAACCGTATCAATAGCACAAGGCAATAATATTCATGGTTCACCTAGCTTTGTGATTCTTCAGTTGAAGCCATGGTCAGAGAGAACGATGAGTTCAGTCGATGTGCAAAATAGTATGAATCAACGATTAAATCAATCCACAGGGATTAATGCTGTTGCTCATGCCATTGGCGGAAGTCATGGCGGTTATGAGGGTATTGAGTTTACACTCTATGGGGGTTCTGATTACGATCAGTTGTATAAGAGTGCATCATCGATTATGACGCAATTACAAAATGAGAACTCGCAATTCAATACTATGCGCACCGATATTGCCTATGATATGCAAGAGTATGATATCGATATTAATCGCATTATGGCCGCTAAATTAAACGTTTCAGTGAGTGATATTACTAATACCATTGCAACTTTATTAGGGACACAAAGTGTGACCAGTTTTACGTTGAGCAGTTTTAGTTATGATGCTTATCTTTTGGCTGACGCTAATTTGCGAGCTAATCTGTATTCCATGTTGTCGTTTTATGTAAAAAGTTCCACAGGCGATATGATTCCTTTATCTGAATTAATTACACTGAAGCCTGTTATCAGGCAGTCTCAATTGCCTCATTATAATCGCCAACAGTCAACATCAGTTTCTGCGCAGCTGAATGGGGGTTATTCGATGGCAGATGCGATACAGTATTTAGATAAGTCATTGCCCAATTTATTACCGAGCGGTGTGAGTTTTACTTATTCAGGTGATGCTCTTGATGCTATCGAATCGCATAGTAATACAGCCTTGTTGTTTGTCTTGGCTATCGCATTTATTTATCTCATTTTAGCAGCTCAGTTTGAAAGCTTCTTAGATCCCTTAATTATTTTATTATGCGTACCTTCCTCGATTGTTTTTGCATTGATTTGTCTGCGTTATTCGGGGGGTACGATTAATATGTATACCGTCATTGGTTTGATCACCTTAATAGGTTTAATCGCTAAGCATGGCATTTTGATTACCCAATTTTCCAATATGGAGTTAGAGCGAGGGGCAACAATTACCGAGTCAGTGATGCGTGGAGCTACCGTTAGATTGCGACCCATATTAATGACAACGGCCGCTATGGTGATGGGTGCGTTACCATTGATGCTTTCTGGTGGTGCGGGGGCTAATAGTCGTCATCAAATTGGTTTAGTGATCGTTTCTGGAATGCTGGGTGGAACGTTGTTTTCTTTGTTTATCATTCCCCCTACGTATGTTGTTTTCAATAAGATGAAATTCTTTTTGTGTAAAAAGTCGGCTCCCAAAATACCTTGATTAGCTGTGTTGGATCGTATGGATGTTTGATCAAGATGATAGTCTCTGTTTTAAGAATGCAGTGAGAGTTTTTTCGTCAGCAATGTGATGAATGATGTGATCTTTTAGTGCCCGAGGCAATCGCTTGACCTGGTATTCCAGTTGTTGCGCCGGACCTCTGTCTGGACCTATCTTCCATTGCTTGAGAATTTTTATCGGCTTGAAGCTGCGCGTGTATTTTGCGGCTGTGCCATGACAATGTTGTTGGTAACGTTTGCTCATGTTGGTGGTAATGCCTGTATAGAGCGTTTGGTTTTCGCAGAGTAATATGTAAAGGGTATATTCTGACATCAGTGAATATTGACTTCGGGGGTGAGGGTTATGTTAAAACGCTGTTTAACACTCTGAGCGACGTGTTGTGTGTGCGTTAATAACGCTTTTCCTGAGGCATTGCCGTGATTCACTAATACGACAGCTTGATCTTGATGCATGCTCACATTACCCGCTCTCTTGCCTTTCCATTGGCATTGTTCAATTAGCCAAGCAGCAGGAATTTTATATTGATTGTTGTTGATGGAAAAAGAAGGCATGGACGGGTTTTGTTGCTGTAGTTTTTGGAGTTCTTGATGTGAAATGATCGGGTTTTTGAAAAAGCTACCTGCATTAGGTGTGATGGTTGGATCAGGTAATTTA
>JABABC010000183.1 GCA_014238445.1 Coxiellaceae bacterium | reverse complement strand
GAGTCAGCGAGTATAGGTAATGAAATCGATAACATGATTGGCCAAGCTCGAACGAAATTAGATGGGTGCGCTGACAATAAGGTCAAAATTGTTTTTACATTAGTGGATACCTTAAAGGTAATGATTAATTACCATCAACAATTAATGGAATTAGAAAAAAACACGACCGATAACATGCTAGTCATACCCCCTTCGGCACCTCATGATTTAGAGGCAGTATTATTATCACCCATTGACCCTCCACTTTCGAATAAATCTCAGATAACTCGTAGCTTTCAACAAAAGATTGGCGAATTAAATGCTATTTTATTTAATAATATAAGTTATCACTCAGACTCTTATGATTCTCTTGAGCCGACACTGACAGTAAGAAAGCAGATTATAAGTTATTTTTCGAATAAAGTTATAGAGATTATTGTTAGCTTAAAGGAAGAGCTTCTGATCGACAAATTCGAGAGTGTGAGTGATGGGTCTTGTGATGACAATGGTAAAGCATCATTCAGCGATATGGAAATAGAAAGCAATAAAAAACAGCCTCTCTACCAAAAACAACTCTCAATCACCTGCTTGGATTGCGTCTTATTTTCGATTTCATGTGTTACTGGTTATGATGACGTCGAATGTACGCCGAGCAAGCTATTTTTATCTGGGGGGGGGTAATTGCGTCTAAATATCAGGAAATACTATTAATGATTGAGAAAAGAAACACAATATTCATAGCACCGGGTACGGAGAATAAGTGCGTGTTCATTTTTGACAGTACCTCGAATCTTTATGAGTACAGATCATTAAAATTAATATCTATACCTATATCTGGTCTGGTATACAATGAGCCCACTTAGTTTGTTTAACAGACTTATAATATCACTACTAGTAACATCAAAAGACCGCTAATGATCAGCGTTGGATAATACCCCCAGTGCATTAAGGGTGTGCTTCCTGTCATAGCATAGACAGTGCCTGACACGACGGTTCGTTGGTCAATAGGTGCGGTTGCTACTAACTGGCCTAGCGGATTAATAATGGCCGTGATGCCGGTATTGGAACAAAACAACACATAGCGGTTAGTTTCTTGCGCTGCCATTTGTGCCATTTGTAAGTGCTGTGCCAATGCCATTGAGTGTCCGAACCAGCCATCATCATTAATAACAACAACTAATTCGCTATTGTTAATGTGATTGATAACGTATTGCGGGTAGATAATTTCATAACAAATAAAGGGCGCTACAGTGAGGTGTTGCCCAGATAATGGAGGCTGCTGTGAGCTGCCCGCTGAAAAATTCGACATAGGAATGGAGAATGAAGCCATGAAACGGCTGATAACAGAACTCCAGGGGGTGTATTCCCCGAAGGGTACTAAGTGATGTTTGTCGTATTGCCCTTGTTGATTGCCTAACATAAAAAGGCTATTAAAATACTGTTGTGTTGTCCTTTTAAAAGTGGGGGCACCCACTAAAAAAGTAATGTGATGTTCTTTACCTAACGTATTTATTTGTTCTACATAATGCGGCAGTTGACTGGGGTAATATGGGATAGCTGCTTCAGGCCAAACAATGATTTGACTGTCAAGGTGCTCTTTACTCAGTGAAAGGTAAGTATCCAATATGGTTTGTAGTGTGCGAGCATCCCATTTAAGGTGTTGATCAAAATTACCCTGTATCAAGCTGGTTTTTAAGGGATTTCCGGTTGACTTGATCCATACTTTTCCATTTAAGAGCCAAGCAGGAATTAGGATAAGTGCAATGATACATAAACCAATGAGACGATCGGTCAATGTGCGTGATAATGCAAACAGTGTGAGACATCCGGCGAGCAATAGTACGCACAAACTGAGACCATATGTGCCGATGATGGGGGCATACCCCTGGAGGAATGATGGGGTTTGGGAATACCCTAACAACAACCAAGGTAATCCGGTTAGCAAAACACTGCGTAAGTATTCACTGATGAGCCATAACACGGGGAATGCACACAGGCACTGCAAGGCTATTGTTTTTCGAGAAAAGTAGCGTGAAAAACAATAGCCAGGAATAGCGATAAATAATGATAAAAAAGCAACAAGGCTAAAAGTAACCACCCAAGTCAGCCACATCGCAACGTTTCCAAAGTTATGGATGCTCACTGAAACCCAGGAAATGCCTACACCAAAAAAACCCAAGCCAAATAAAAAACCTTGCCATAGAGCTTGTTTGGGCGTGCTTTTAACCCAGACATAACACAGCACAGCCGGTGACAAAAAAGCTAATGAGTAAATGTGCAGCGGTGCAAATGCGAGTGCTAATAAACCTCCCGCGACAAATGCCATCCATGAAAATAACATGAGCTTATCCTTCAGACGATTGAGTGATGACACGAAGCTGTTGAATACGTCGACTCTGTGTCTTAACAATGGTGATCTCCATTGTTCCTTACGTGTTTGATTCCCCTTGCATGGGAAGATGGCTCATCTTATGGAGTACATAACCTCCAATGGTGTCACAGTCATCATGTTCATAGTGCGTTTGAAAATATTCATTAAAGACTTCAAGTGGGGTGAGTGCGCTGACCAAATGTTCATGGTCTGCGAGTGATTTAATGTGGGCTTCTTCTGTCTTGGTATCATATTCATCTTCAATATTACCGACAATTTGTTCAAGCAGATCTTCAATGGTTACCAGGCCGCACACACTACCATATTCATCAACAATGATAGCAATGTGGTATCGCTTAAGACGAAACTCTTTTAACAAAACATCCAGGCGCTTACTTTCAGGAATAAAGGTGGCTTGTCGTACAAAGTGTGCAATGTTTCTGGGCCTATCACTTTGTGATGATAAAGCTTTGAGTAAGTCTTTTGCCATTAAAACACCGATCACTTCATCCCGACTGTCAGACACCACAGGGAAACGTGAGTGACCCGATTCGGTAATAATGGGTAGTGCATCTTCGGGGGTCATATCACTGTCTAGCACAACCATTTGAGGGCGTGGGATCATAACGTCTCGGGCGTGCATGTCAGAGACTTTCAACACACCATGTATCATTTTCAAGGCGTCAGCGTTGAGTAATTGATTATCTTTGGCATGTTCGAGTGTATCGATCAGCTGATCAACGTCTTGTGGTTCACGTGTAATGGCAAAGGCGAGCCAATCCAGCCACGATTTTGAAGAGTCAGAGTGTTTGTCTTTTTGCATGTGATTCTCGATATATTAGTAGGGATTAGGTATCCCTAACGTGTGCAGGATGTTAGTTTCTAATGATTCCATTAATAATGCTTCGGCATTGTCTTCATGATCGTATCCTAATAAATGTAGCCAGCCATGTACAGTGAGATGTGCATAGTGGTGCATCAGTGGTATGCCTAAGTCCTGCGTTTCAGCTTGTATGGTCTCATGGCAAAAAACAATATCACCCCACGTGGTCGGCGTTTCTCCAGGTAGTGGTTCATCGGGGAAAGAGAGGACATTGGTTGAGCGGTTTTTTTGTCGAAATGTTTGGTTGAGCTCAACCATGGCATCATGATG
>JABABC010000143.1 GCA_014238445.1 Coxiellaceae bacterium | reverse complement strand
TTGGCATTGGTTACAAGAGCATTCTCAGCAAATGCAATCTATTGCTATGCAGGATCTATTCCTTGCGGACAGTCATCGTCCAAAACAATTTTCCCTTGAGGCTTGCGGAATCACTTTGGATTATTCTAAAAATCGCATCACTTCATCGACCTTGGATCATTTGTTACAGCTAGCCGAAATACAGCAAGTCCCTGATGCGATAGAACGATTGTTTTCTGGCAATATAGTGAACAGCTCTGAGCAGCGACCTGCGCTGCATACCCTATTAAGGTCGCCAGTGGCCTCTGTGCCCGAAGGGTGTCAGTCGGAGTCGGCTGCGGTTCAGGCTTCGCTAGCACAGATGGAAGTGATCAGCTTGGCGGTTACAGAAGGTCGGTTATGTGGATTCACCGGTGAGCGAATTACGGATGTCATTAATATAGGTATTGGTGGCTCGGATTTAGGCCCATTATTGTTATCAGAAGCATTAAGCTCTGAGGCTAATCCAGTATTATCCCTGCATTTTTTGTCCACGCATGATAAAGCGTATGTTGATTTAACACTGAGTCGATTGAACCCAGCTACCACACTGGTTGTTGTGGTCTCTAAATCATTCACTACGCAAGAAACAGTATTAAACTATGCTCAAGTGAAAGCGTGGATGCAAGAAGCCGCAGAGAGTTGGTCAGCGGTTCAAAAGCAATGGTTTGCAGTGACGGCATCACCTCAAAAAGCCATGGATAAAGGCTTTTCTGAAGGTCATGTCTTGCCAATATGGGATTGGGTGGGTGGGCGTTATTCCCTATGGTCTGCTGTGAGTTTATCGGTTGTCATAGTGCTTGGTATGGGTATTTTTCGGCAATTGCTAGCCGGTGCTCATGCGATGGATCAACACGTGCAACAAGCCCCATTATCTCAGAATATGCCAGTGATAGTGGCGTTGCTGGGCGTTTGGCATCAAAATTTCCTGGATGCGACGACACACTTGGTTGTTCCTTACAGTTGTTTTTTAGATGGTTTGCCACGTTACTTACAGCAACTCTTTATGGAGAGTCAAGGTAAGCGTGTGACGCAGTTTGGGGAGCCTGTTGAATACGCGACAGGAGCCATTATTTGGGGGCAGTGCGGTAGTAATAGTCAACACAGCTTTCATCAGTTATTGATGCAGGGAACGCACTGTATTCCTGTTGATTTTATAGTGCCCAAGAAAAATGTTGATGGTAGCGTTAATCAAGAGTTGATAGCACATGCCTTGGCTCAAAGCCAAGTTCTCATGGAAGGCCTACATAATGTCGAAGCGCATCAAGAAATACCAGGCAACGTGCCGAGTAACTTTTTCATGCTAGAGCAATTAGATGCCCTGCATCTGGGTGCGTTACTGGCTCTCTACGAGCATGTGGTGTATATCCAAAGTGTTGTTTGGGGTATTAATGCTTTCGACCAATGGGGGGTTGAGCGCGGTAAGGTGATGGCTAAGGGTTTGCTGCATGATTTGCAGCATCACTCTGTAACGCATCAGTATGACTCATCAACAACGTTATTATTAAAGCAACTATCAGTAGCGATAGAAGAGGTTAAATCATGAAGTCAGGAATTAAAACAGCGGTATTTCCGGTGGGTGGTTTAGGGACGCGATTCTTACCTGCCACGAAAGCATCACCCAAAGAGATGTTGCCGATTGTTGATAAGCCGATTATTCAATACGTGGTTGAAGAAGCGATTGAAGCGGGTGTAGAACAGTTGGTGTTTGTGACCAGTCAAACGAAGCGTGCCATAGAAGATTATTTTGATACGAACTATGAGCTGGAAAGCCGCTTAGAAATGGCGGGTAAGTTGGAAGTACTGTCGCGCGTTCGCCACATTGTTCCTGAAGGTGTGAATTTTGTGTACGTTAGACAGCCGGCCCCACTGGGTTTAGGCGATGCTGTTTTGCGAGCTAAGCATGTTGTTGGCGATCAGCCATTTGCGGTGCTGTTGGCAGACGATATTATTGATTCACCCGCCGAGTCCTGTTTGTCTCAGATGGTTGATGTGTTTAACAACACGGGGTCCAGCGTTGTTGCGGTTGAACAGGTTGCTCGAGAAGATACTGATAAGTACGGCATTGTGTCATTGGGTGATAATCATGCAATGAATGCGATTGTTGAAAAGCCGGCACCTGAAGAAGCTCCATCGAATTTGGGCGTCGCAGGGCGCTATATTTTTACACCAGAAATCTTTGACTATTTAGAAAGTATTCCAGTGGGTGTGGCAGGGGAGTTGCAGTTAACTGATGCTATCGCTTCAATGTTAATGTCCCATAAGGTGTATGCTCACCCATTTTTAGGAACACGCTATGACTGTGGTAGTCGTTTGGGTATGGTGAAAGCCACAGTGAACTATGCCTTTAAAGATGAAGCGCTGCGCCCTGCATTGCAGGCCTTCATGTCAGAGCTCATGCATTATTAATTGGAATGGCCATTGTGTGGGGCTTGAAAGTGAGCTTTGTTAGGTGGGTCATTCAATAAAGGAAATATTTTCATGAATACGAGTCCTATTTCTAGCGAGTACAGTTGGTTTAACATGCCACGAGGTATTCCTTGTATTTTCTTATTGCAAATTTTTTCAACGATGAGCTTTGCGGTCATGTACGCCACCTTAGTCTTATACATGAAGCAAAAAATCGGACTGACAGGGAAGGAAGCAGACAGTATCACGGGTGTTTATTTTGCTTATAATTTTGCATTGCACTTATTTGCAGGGTTTATCGCGGGACGTTTTTTTACGTATCGAGCTTTGATTGCCGTTGGTGTGATCTTTCAGCTGATTGCTGCATTATTTTTATCGATGCAGTCCTTGACCACATTGTATATTGGTATGGCGGCAATGTTGGTGGGTACGGGGACTATGGTGACCTGCATTAATATGTTGGTATCACAGTTGTTTAGTCCTACCGATTCACGTCGTGAAACAGCATTTCTCTGGAATTACAGTGGCATGAACATTGGTTTTCTATTGGGTAATTCATTAGCTGGTTTTTTTCAAGTGTCAGGTGACTATCATACGTTGTATTTGTTAACGGCAGCTTCCAATGTCATTACTTTGATTATTTTATCGGTAAACTGGAAGTGTCTGCATGATCGTGATTCGATTCTAGCTAAAGTGCGCCGGGGTGAGTTGTATCGACGTCAGGTGATGGGTATTGGTGTTGTGTGTATTTTAGTGCCGGTGCTCTATCAGTTGCTGCAATATCCGGCTCTAAGCGGTGGGTTAATTTTGCTTGGCGCTTGCTTGATGGTAGCCTATATTGTCAAACAGGCGCTTTCTTATGAAAGGCCAGTTCGTAATAAAATTTTTGTTTTCCTTGTGCTGTTACTCGCGGCACAAATTTTTTGGATTATTTATCAACTGACCCCCATGGGCCTGACACTGTTTGCACAAGATAATGTGGATCGCCATGTGATGGGGTATGTGATTACGCAGGGCTGGATATCCGATATTAATAACATAACCATTATTCTGTTCGGCCCATTGCTTGCTATGTTCTTTCATTGGTACCGTAATCGCTCTGCTGTCAATTTATTGCCTGTGCAATACGGTGTGGGATTGTCTTTGTCATCGCTAGGGCTCTTGATACTTCCAGTGGGTATCGCGCTGGCTAACCAGGCAGGCCTGGTTAATTTCTCGTGGTTGTTTTCAACATATGTTTTATTAGCATTAGCAGAGCTCTTGATTAGCCCGATTGGTTATTCCATGGTGGGGCGATTAATCCCGGCAAACATGCAAAGTCTGATGATGGGGATGGTGTTATTTAATTCAGGAGTTGCTGCAGTGTTAGCCAGTTTCTTCTCTAATATGGCACTAGGTGATGTTGAAACCACTAACCCGTTAGTCAGTAATTCTAGTTTTGCGCAGGTATTTCACGGGCTAGGCTGGTCAGCATTAGCGTGCGCGGTGATTGTTTTTGCTTTGACACCGATATTACGCCGCATGATGGCATCGCGATAACTAGATCGCATGATGATTTTGTGATCAATTTAATCATTCGGGTCATGTAAGCTGCTGTTGGTACTCTTCTATCAATAGCTTTTGTTGTTCATCCAGTGAATCACGATCTATGGTGGTCATATCGTTAATCGCATCGTGTCGTGTGTATTTTTTCGTATGGCGGTAATCGTTCGTATTGTCTGAAAACGTTGTGTCTTGATCGATTTGATTGAATGTGTCGTTGAAGTGACGTTCTAAAATACGAGCAGCTTGATGTCGGCGGACAGGGTTAGGGAAGCGTTGAGCAACGGCCCATTTTTTGTCGAGCGGCGCCTCATGAAAAGCTTTAAATAAAGCTTCTTCCTCACGACTAGGGAAGCCGATTTGATAGAGTGCTGCGTCGCAGTCTAGAAAGTCGACGTGAGGATAGGTTTCATCGAGGTAATGGTCACTGATGGTTTTTAAGATATCGGGGTGTGCCTCAAGCCAGGTTAAATTTTCTTGCATGGTGGTTTGACGTTCTTTGCTTAATCGATTAAGGAAGCGTTCTTTGGTGGGCAGTAGGATGGGCGCTTCAGCGATTTTTTTGCGTATCACGCGGGTTTTGTCGATGAAATTATTTGGTGTTGCTTGTTTTAGTTCAGCTTGATCGAGGGTTAGCCAGAGTGTTTGGTTTTTATAGTGACGGTGTTGGCCCAGCCCTAACACCGGTTGTTGTAATTGATTGGCATAACCACAGCGAAGACTTGTCAGTAGAGCTTGGGGGTGGTGTGTGTTGGATGATTGTATGCCAGTGCTGAGTTGGTGTAGGCGAGCAGTATCAATGGGTTTTTGAAAAAATCCAATGGCATAGTCCCACAGTTCTTTTGCACTATAGAGTTCTTTAGCCAGTGCAATGGTCACTTCAACATCCACGAGCGCATCATGACTGATTCCCTTAACCCATTGGTTACAATCATTGAGACCTTCTAATTTGAGTCGCTTAGTGCCATCGATAATCGGCCAATTGACTATCTCGGGTTTGTACAGGTAGTACAATGATGTAATTGGAAGGATATCCATGCGACCACAACGGTTCGCATATTGGTGTGTGTAGGGAGGCAATAAATTGCGGTAAAAGTTAAAGCGCAAAAACTCATCATCAAATCCCAGGCTGTTATAACCAACACTGATGGTTCCGGGTGTGTTGAGGAGTTGGTGAATCGTTTGCATCGCTTCGTATTCATTCTCGCCTGTTTGCATGCTGTTCCAGCCAATGCGATGTGTGGTGATGGCGTGAGGCGAAGGAATGATATCGGGGTTAAGTTTGACGCGAATTTCGTGTCGTTCTAGTTCATCAAGCTGAAGAGTCGTGCGTATTGCAGCAAACTGTAGGACTTGATCAAAGCAGGGGTTGAGTCCTGTGGTCTCTAAGTCATAAAACAAGTAAGTGGGTTGGTTATGAGTCATGATGCAGTGTCACTTAACCAAAAGTAGATCTGGCAATCATCCAGGGCCGTCTCTTTTATGGCTTTTTGTTGATAGGTTGTTTGCAGCGCGGGTAGGTCTTGTGGTGTGTTATTCGATATGCTTAAGACAATGTCCGCTGTTAAGCGCCCCTCTAAATAATGTAAATAAAGTTGGTGCAGTGAGGTATTGTCATTGAGTGTTTTCCAGGCCTGTTCCAGCTGTTTTTCGATCTTCGCTCGATTAGCATGATGCAGCACGTTTGGTGCGACGGAGTCATCTTCGGGGTCGATATGGATGGCGACGTCTTTAACCGCCGGAACAACAGGTTGAATAGCCCGTTCTGCTTGATCAGCGATGTAATGCCCTTCCGAAACACTGATCAGAGAGGAGACTTGCACGTGCACATCAATGAAGATACGACTGCCATGGTGGCGCGTTCTTAAGTTATGTACGGCAATGACGCCCGGGGTGTTTTGAATGCATTGTTCAATCGTGTTGATAGTTTTAGGGTCGGTTGCAGCATCGATGAGTTCATTGCCGCTTTGCCAGAGCATTTTCATCGAGACATAGATAATAACGAGTGAGATGATGGCAGCACCCACCGAGTCTAGAAAAGGCCAGCCTAAATAACCACCGATAATACTAGCAATCACGATGAGGGATACGAGAGCATCACTGCGGTTATGCCAAGCATTAGAAATTAAGAGTGACGATTGAATGCGTTGGCCTTGTCGCAGGCAGTAGCGAAAAAGTCCTTCGTTTGCGAATACGGATAGAATGGCTGTGACTAAGGCCAAGATATTGGGTTGGTCGGGTGTAGTGCGGTGAAGTAGGTGTGTAATGGCGGGGTAGAGAATAGACGCGCCAATGGCTAACAATAAGAGTGCGATGATGATGACAGTGATGGTTTCAATGCGGTGATGGCCATAAGGGTGTTTTGCATCAGGAGCTTGAATGCTGGCTTTGGCAGCGAAGACCACTAAGCCATCACTAATGACATCGGACAGTGAGTGAATCCCATCAGCAATCAGTGCTTGCGAATAGCCTAGATAGCCAATGATCATTTTACTGAGTGCTAACAGTAGGTTAACGAATGCGCTGTAGGCTGAGACGCGGCGCGTGACCTTGTATCTTTCCTGGCTCATGGTGTGACCTCCTGAAAACCGTTGTTATTATGGGCTGCTTGGTAGGGCCTGTCTAGTTGAGTCTGCGGATAAAAAGTTTTGTTTAAAAAGTGACATTTGTATGAAGGCACCGTATACTCCCTCGACCTTTAGTGTCTCGCAGTTTTTCTTTACCGAATAGCGTATCGTGCCATTTCGAGGTGATCTAGCAGGGAATGCCATATATCTACAGTGATTGTGATGGGTCATGACGTAGCGAGTCATCTGCGTCTGAATTTTTTATGTAATCCTTTGAATAAAGAGAATATTTTATGTCAACGAATCAAACATTTGCAGACCTGGGTTTGCCGTCCACCTTATTATCAGCCTTATCTGCGTTAGGTTATGAAACACCAACCCCTGTCCAAGAAAGCAGTATCCCGCTGCTGTTATCGGGTGAAGACGTTCTAGCACAGGCACAAACCGGAACTGGGAAAACAGCCGCTTTTGCTTTGCCGATCCTAGCGACTATGGATGTAGCGTTGTGTCAGCCTCAGGCGTTGGTGATTGCACCGACACGTGAGCTAGCCATCCAAGTGGCTGAAGCGTTTAAGAGTTACTCAAGGCACCTATCCAAGTTCTTTGTGACGCCGATCTATGGCGGCCAAGATTATCAAGTACAGTTGAAGGCCCTTAAGCGAGGTAGTCATGTCATTGTGGGTACGCCAGGGCGTGTCATGGATCACTTGCGTCGAGGTACGCTACAAATGGGTGCCTTGAAAACATTGGTGTTGGATGAAGCTGATGAAATGTTAAAGATGGGTTTTAAAGAAGACGTGGAGTGGATTTTAGAGCAAGTGCCAGGCGAGCATCAGACGGCTTTATTTTCAGCGACCTTACCATCGGCCATTCAAAACATTGCTAAGCGTTATTTGAATCACCCTAAAAAAGTGCTTATTAAACCGCAAGAAAGTTCCGTGAGTGCGATTGATCAATATTGTGTTCGTGTGTCTCGTACGCAAAAATTAGACGTGTTGACGCGTTTTTTAGAAGTTGAACCAGTGAATGGTGCCATTATTTTTTCACGCACAAAAACCTTATCTGCCGAATTGGCTGAAAAATTGCAAGCCCGTGGGTACGCTGCTGCTGCATTGAACGGTGATATGAGTCAGTCCATGCGTGAGAAGGTCTTGGGTCGCTTGAAGAAAGGCTCTTTAGATATTGTTGTCGCCACTGATGTTGCAGCTCGCGGTATTGATGTGGATCGTATTACGCATGTGTTTAATTATGATATTCCCTGTGACCCTGAATCTTATATTCATCGTATTGGTCGAACGGGTCGCGCAGGACGAAAAGGTAAAGCCTTTTTGTTTGTCTCCTCTCGAGAGCACCACTTACTCAAAGCCATCGAGCAAGTCTTGAAACAGCCCATTCCCGTTATTTCAGCACCATCTGTAGAAGAAATGGGTGAGTTGCGTCGTCAGCAATTAGCAGAAAAGGTGATGAATATTATTCAGAAGAGTAAAAAATACCAACCTTACCGCGCTATTGTGGATGATATTGTGGCGCACGGTGATTGTGTTGCAGAAGACATAGCGGCTGCTTTGGCTTATTTATTAGAAGAGTCAAACCCTTTGCCTGCCGAAGATGTTATGGCTGAGTCAGAGGAAGTCAGTTCGAGTCGTCATCGCTCACGTGGGCCGCGTTCAGCAGGGGGTCGTTCTCGTGGTGGTCCACGGCGTTCGAATGCATCCTCGTCGAATCACTCTTCAGGTTCGGGGCGTTCGTCTTCAGGTCGAGGTCGCCCAGCTATGGGGAAATCGGCTTCGCCGAAACCAGCTGGCAAGCGACGCTCAGGACCTAAGCATCGCGGTGCTTAAAGGCGTCGCACAGCTTCTGTTAAAGCGCCCTTTTTGGGCGCTATTCTGTCTCTTTTTAACGAAATGGACTTGTAATAGAAGACCAATCTAGTACTATATGCATCCTATCGGTAATTTCCTCCTAGTTGGATTTTAAATAATGTTGCAAATCAGTAAGTTATCAGATTATTCAGTGATTATACTCTCCATGATGGGTGGCAGCGATGTGCGTTGTCATTCAGCTGCTATGATGGCTGAGCGTACGCGCCTGGCCACTAGTACTGTTAGTAAGTGTTTGAAGTTATTAGGTGCAGCACAATTAGTGATCTCTGAGCGGGGACCTAAAGGTGGCTATCGGTTAGCAAAACCGTTATCCGACATCCGATTGTTAGATGTTATTCAAGCCATTGATGGTGATATTCAATTAACGCAATGTGTGTCTGTGGGTTCAAACTGTTGTTTGCAGGGGCAGTGTGAGTTTCGTCCTAACTGGCAAGTGGTGAATGAACAAATGGTTCAGTTATTAGCCGATGTTTCCATTCAACAGATGATGCCGTCCTCACTCTTAACGGTCGAATATCCTTTATTGCATCGACCCATGCAGATGACCCGTATGCAAGGAGGATCTTTATGAGTCAAGGTAATCAGCTTGTTATCGATGTGTTGCAAAAAGGCTATGCGCATGGGTTTGTCACGGACATTGAATCCGAGTCTTTGCCGCCCGGATTGAATGAAGATGTCGTGCGATGGATTTCAGCTAAAAAAAATGAACCAGCGTTTATGTTGGAATGGCGATTGAAAGCTTATCAACATTGGTTGACACTGGAGCAACCCAATTGGCATCGATTGAACATTGAGCCGATTGATTATCAAGCGATCAGTTATTTTTCAGCACCGAAGTCAGCCGCTGATCGTCCTCAAAGTTTAGATGAAGTTGATCCACAGCTTTTGGAAACCTATGAGAAATTGGGCGTGCCTTTACATGAGCGGGCACGTTTAGCGGGGGTTGCTGTAGATGCCGTGTTTGATAGTGTGTCAGTGGCAACCACGTTTAAAGAAACTTTACAAGAAGCCGGCGTGGTGTTCTGCCCTTTTTCAGAAGCAGTGCAAACGCACCCTGAGCTGATAGGGAAGTATTTGGGTTCTGTCGTGTCATACCGTGATAATTTTTTCGCGGCATTGAACTCAGCAGTATTTAGTGATGGTTCTTTTGTCTATATTCCCAAAGGCGTTCGCTGCCCTATGGAGTTATCTACGTATTTTCGCATTAATGCTCTTAATACGGGTCAGTTTGAACGTACGCTGATTATTGCTGATGACGATGCTACGGTCAGTTACCTAGAAGGGTGTACAGCACCTATGCGTGATGAAAATCAGTTGCATGCAGCCGTCGTTGAATTAGTCGCTTTTGATCGTGCGTCGATTAAATATTCCACAGTGCAAAACTGGTATCCCGGTGATGAAAATGGAAAGGGTGGTATTTATAACTTTGTGACGAAGCGTGCGGCTTGCCGAGGTGAGCGTTCTAAGGTGTCATGGACGCAAATTGAAACAGGGTCAGCCATTACCTGGAAATACCC
>JABABC010000150.1 GCA_014238445.1 Coxiellaceae bacterium | reverse complement strand
AAGGTCTCAAAATGAACTCGCCCAGGCAGTTCTTGAGAAAATTAACAGCAATTTAGGTGGCTCTTTTTTAGGGGGCCACTCCACTATAAGTGCCAGAAACTCGACGTTTGGACACCGAACGTGCTTCTGTGCCCGATGACACATAATGATGGCGACTGTGGAGGGAAAGGTATTCCAAAACAAAGTTGTGATTGTAATATCACTCCCGTTTGGGGGGATTAAAAGGCGTGTAAGTGGATGCTGCCGTTGTCACAAAGGCTTTTAGGCCCGATATTAGGATGCACCCTCTGCCACCAGTTGGCCCATCGATAACCCTGTCTTTGCATGGTAGCAGGAGTATCTGCACTGGAAATGCGTTTAGAATACAAGGGGGGTAGTTCTTGGGACGGTTGCTATGAGTGCGTGAAACTTGGGAGTTACTTATTTCAATGTATTATCACGCTGCAGTGAATGAGTTTTTACGTGTGTGCGTTAGTATGGGGTGTCTCTAAGCAGTGCAATAAGTAGTAATCGGTGATTAGTCTGGCAATGTGGTCAACACCACCCTCATGTTCAATCACGATCGCTAAGGCTATTTTGGGTTGTTCAACGGGTGCGAAATCAATGAAGAGGTGATTGTTGCGGAGTTTCCACGGCACGTTATTTTGCACATACACTTCATCTCTATGGTGCCCATAGACTTGTGCGGTACCAGTTTTTGCAGCCACAGTGTAGTTGGGGTGACCAAAGTAGTGCGCTGTTCCATTGGGGCTTCGCACAACATCCTGCAGTGCATCGATGACAATATCCCAGTTGTGAGGGTTTTTAAGTGTGATGGTTGAGGTGAGTTGTGGTTCAACCAATGTGTGAGTTTTTGGGTCTGTTTGAATGGCATGTACCAGGTGCGGTTGGTAGTGTTTTCCGTGCATGGCCAGGGTGGCGGTTGCGCTGGCTAGTTGCAGTGGGGTAACGAGTAAAGACCCTTGTCCAATACCGGTAATCACGGTATCACCGACATACCACGGTGAAGCCTTGTGGGTGGACTTCCAGGTTGGTGAGGGGATGGTGCCGTTCAGTTCGGAGGGCAGACCGAGATGTGTTGATGTGCCAAAGCCAAACGTTGTTAAGGTGTGATCAATAAGATCGATACCCATTTTAGTGGACAGCCAGTAAAAAAACGTATCGCAGGATACCATTAAGGCTTTACTAATATTAACCTTGCCATGACCTTGTGCTTTCCAGTCACGGAATTTATGCGTGCTATTGGGCGGTGAAAACCAGCCGGGGTCATTGATGTAGGATTGCGGTGTGATAATGCCATTGTCTAATGCTGAAATGGCATAAAAAGGTTTGATGGTTGAGCCAGGTGAATACAGTCCTTGAATGGTTTTATTATACAGTGGGTGACGTGGGTTGGTTGCTAAGGTCTGATATTCTTGTGTGCTCATGCCTTGAGAAAACAGGTTGGCGTTATAGGTGGGTGTTGATACCAAGGCAAGAATTTCACCATTACTAGGGTCAATAGCTACTACAGCTGCAGATAAGTTGCCTAGTGTTTTAATAATGAATTGTTGTAAGCGACTATCAATGGTGAGATAAAGTGTCGGTCCAGCCTGCGCAGGTTGTTGGCTTAAGGTGTGAACTATTTCCCCTCGCGCATTGATTTCAACTTGCTCAATACCCGTTTGGCCATGCAAGGTGGTTTCTAGGCCTTTTTCAATGCCCGTTTTTCCAATGTACGTGGACGCGCGGTAATTGTTTGCATTATAACTGCGAAGGTCGTGTGCATTGATTCTACCGACATAACCTACCACACTGCTTCCTATACCTTTCAGCGGGTATTCGCGCTGTAATGAGGTGTTAATTGAAACTCCCGGGAAGCGGTATGCGTTGACATAAAAGCGATCGATTTGTTGTTCGTTGAGTTTGGCGGGGAGTGGCGCAAGGTCGTAGGGATGGTATTGATTGAGGCGATGTTGAAAGCGCTGGATGGTATCTTTATTGATATTGAGTAGTGTGTGTAAACTCTCGAGCGTTGCATCCATGTCTTGTATTTTTCCTGGAATGAGGCTTAAGGTGTAGCTGGGAATATTCTTGGCAAGCAGTACTCCATGACGATCGTAAATCAGTCCGCGTTCAGGTGTTTTGGCCATGACGTTGAGGAAATTGTCCCTGGAGAGGGTGGTGTATTGGTGATGACTGATAATTTGGAGATAAAAGAGACGCACGATCAAGATGAGTAGTACGAAGCAAGCGCCACCTATGAGACGGCGGTAGCGACGTTGAAATTCAGGTTGATCAGAGTGTTGTTTCATGAAAATGATGAGGTTGTCAGTCCAGTTAGATGACCGCTAATCTAGCACGTTTTATTAGCGATGGTAAGGATGATTCTGGTGAATGCTCCAGGCGCGATAGAGTTGTTCTGCCATGACCACTTTCACGAGCGGGTGGGGTAGGGTGAGTGCTGATAATGACCATTGGGTGTGTGCTTGTGATAAGCATTGTGGTGCTAGCCCTTCAGGGCCACCGATGAGCAAGCTGATATCTTGGTAGTTGTCATGCCATTGCAGGAGCTTATCGGCTATTTGATGAGTGGAGATGGGTGAGCCTAAGCGATCGAGGGCTATCACGTGGTTGCCAGCAGGAATCGCTTGCGTGATGCGCTGACCTTCTTGTTCAAGGATCTGCGCAATAGGGGCTTGTTTTCCGCGTTTATTGGCAGCAATGCTGATGAGTTTTAGCTGATAGTCTTTGGGTAGGCGTTTGGCATAGGCTTCAAAGCCGTCATTCGCCCAAGTTGGAGGGCTGTTTTCGACGGCAATTAACGTAATTTTCATGTGGCCATTAGCTTTGTTGTTGACGTGAAGACTCTGTCATGTTCCAGAGCTTTTCGATGCTATAAAACTCGCGTGTTTCAGCTAGCATGATGTGCACAACGACATCAACAAAGTCGATGAGGATCCATTCACTATTCTCATCCCCTTCTGTGCTGAGCGCGCGCTCGCCTTGTTGTTTCGCAAGAGTGCTGACTTTTTCAGCGAGAGTTAAGGCGTGGCGTTTTGAGGTCGAGGTGCAAACGACAATGCTGTCTGTGACGTCTGTCAGGTGTGTGACATCGAATGACTTAATGTCGATAGCCTTGTTGTCGTCTAGGGCGGTGATAATTAACTCATGTAATTCATGGGGTGAGAGGCTGTTGGTGTTCATGATGGATCCGATGGTCAAAAAAGAGTGCATCTTATCGAAAAAGGTCTCGTTCCGCAACGCATCGTTGGTAGATGCTTTTAGTGTATAGGTTATGTGGGAGGTGTACGTGGTGATTTATTGTGATTCGCGTATACTACGTGACAGCATTATGGATGGCATAGGGGGCCTCATGACAAAGCAGCTCGTGACGATTGAGCATCA
The DNA here is from genome assembly GCA_014238445.1 of Coxiellaceae bacterium. Taxonomy (GTDB): domain Bacteria; phylum Pseudomonadota; class Gammaproteobacteria; order Coxiellales; family Coxiellaceae; genus UBA9148. The sequence goes on along the minus strand of JABABC010000150.1, from coordinate 2,949 downwards.
ACAAGTTTTTTCACAGTCGAAAGTCTGGCAAGCGCAGCGCCAATACTATGATCAATCTGGGATAGATGCCTGGTCAGGTGATGTGCCTTGTTATATTACCACTAACCCCTTTATTGCGTATCACTATGCCGCGGTAGTTGCTGCGTTTGTTGATGATTGGCAGGCAGCACACCCAGAGTTATCAGGGCAGCCTTTTTATTGCGTTGAAATTGGTGCAGGCCATGGCCAGTTTGGCTTTTACTTTTTGAAAAAGCTGCAAGAAATTATGCAGGCGAAAGGTGTTAAACAGATGCCAGTGTGTTATGTCATGACCGACTTTACAGCTAGTAATATTGAGTTTTGGCAAAAGCATCCCGCATTGACTGAATTTATTGAATCGGGCTTGCTCGATTTTGCACAATTTGATTTTGAAAAAGATGATCACTTGCATTTAATTCATCAAGATCGTGTCTTAGCGCATGGTGATATCCAACAGCCGGTGATTGTCTTTGCAAACTATTTATTTGACTCTATCGTTACGGATGTCTTTCGAGTTAACGAGGGTCGTCTTGAGGAAACCTTAGTCACATTAACTACTAAGGCATCCAATATAGGTGAAGACGGACCGTGTGATTGGGAAAAGGTGGATTTTGCTTTTACACAATCAGCGATGCCTGAGAATTATTATCAACACCCAGACTTTGACCGTTTATTGAATAGTTACCGAGCACTATCTGATAATACACAGCTTCAGTTCCCCATTGGTTCTTTGCGCGGATTGGAAAACCTTAAAAAACTTGCAAATGATCGTATGGTGTTATTGAGTTCTGATAAAGGGTATGTCAGTTGGGATGAAATTGATGGCTTGGAGCCACCTGAATTTGCGATCCATGGTAGTTTTTCACTGATGGTTAACTTCCATGCCTTGGGGGAATACTGTAAGTCACAAGGTGGCGATTGTCAGGTTCCTTATGCGATTGATGGCTTTGTCTCCGGTTTGTTTTTAATGGGGATGACACTTGACCAATTGCCTGCTACCCAACTGGCACAAACAGCTAATTTAATGGCTTTCGGCCCGGCGGAGTTTTTTTGCTTTTATGAGCACATGGAGCCGATTATCGATAAGCAGCCATTAAAGACTATTGCTGCATATTTGTCGTTGTCGCGATGGGATCCTTATATCTATGAACAAGTCAGTGATCGTATTAATGAGCTGATTGATGACGCGGATGAGGATTTGGTGCAATATTTAACGGAACATCTGCCTAAGGTGGCAGAGCAATTCTATTACCTTCCTGATAGTCATGACATCTTATTTGATTTGGCTGTGTACTACCATGAGGCCGAATATTATCAGCGGGCTATTCATTATTATGAGCAATCGGCGCTCTACTTTGAGCCAACCTATGCATTGCATTTCAATTGGGGTTATAGTTTGTACCATGTGAGTTTGCAGCAGGAGGCTTTGGGTCATTTTGAGCGTGCTTTAGAATTTCAAGTGGGTGATCATGATGCCAAGCAGTGGGTGGAGCGGTTGCGTGAAGAGCTCACTGTTATCTAATTGTTCATAATAAGGAATGGTTATGCGATTGATTGGTGTTTGGTCATCGAAAAAAGCGTTATCGCATTTTTCGGGTTATTTGCAATCTTTAGGTATTGAGTCTCGTGTCACATCGCAGGATGAGCAATTCGAATTGTGGGTGATTAAGGGTGACGATGTTGAACGGGCACGTTCTGAGTGGAGTGTGTTCACACAAGACCCTGAAGCTCAACGTTATCGTGTTCGTGTGAAACGAAAACCGTCTTCCGATCGTCAATTGAAAGCGCATTATCGTCGTTATTTTAAACGAGCACATGGTAATGGCTTGACGATAGCGTTGATGGTGTGTGCATTACTGAGCTTTATCATTCAGCGAACCATCTGGCCAGGCTTAACTCAGCAGTTATTAATATTAGAGCCCGGGCAGACAGTGCTGCACTCATGGATGTATAGCCCATGGCGATTGCTTTCGCCCTTGTTATTGCATGTTAATTTATTACACTTGTTATTTAATTTGTATTGGCTGTATGACCTGGGTAGTTTGATTGAAGTGAAAGAATCACGATGGTTTTATGTGGTTTTATTATTAATCGCAGCTTTATTATCCAATGTCACTCAGCTATGCATTGTAGGGCCTGCTTTTGGTGGGTTGTCAGGCGTGGTGTATGGCTTGTTTGGTTATTTATGGTTTCTCTCACAATATCGTCCTTGGTCGGGCTATTATATACGATCGGATATTGCTTATTGGTTATTGGGTTGGTTGGTGTTAGGTTTTACAGGGTTCCTGGGGCCAGTGGCTAATTGGGGGCATGTGGGTGGATTTTTAGCGGGCATTGGGCTGGCGATAATAAAAGGACGTCGGCGGTAGTGATCCGCGGTGTCATTATAAGGGATTTTAGGGTGTTCCAGTGAAGCAATTTGGTCAATGGTTATGGTCTTGCGGGGTTCGTCAGTTATGGCGCTGTTGTGTGGTCTGTGTATTGTTATGTTTATGCCCTGTGGTATGGGCATCCCAATGTGTGACACCCATGTTGCGGCGTTTTAAGTGGTGTATTTTTCTAGGTCAGTGGGTGCGCTCACCTTCCAGGGTGGGTGCTGTTTTTCCTAGTTCGGTTTTTTTAGCTCGCGAGATTGCTAGTGCAGCGCAAGCGTTTGATCGGCCAGGGTATGTGGTGGAGTTAGGCGCAGGCTTGGGTGCTGTCACGGCTCAATTGCTCAAATCAGGCATTCATCCTGAGCGATTAATTGCGGTTGAGCGCTCTTCAGTGATGGTGCGGCAGTTGCGCCAACAATTTCCACACATTAGAGTCATTGAAGGCAGTGCCGAGCACTTGTCGGATCACCTTGGGGGGCTGACAGGCTCTATCCGGCAGATTGTTTCAAGTTTACCCTTGCGGTCACTGTCTGAGTCGGTGCGCGGCAGCATTTTT
>JABABC010000180.1 GCA_014238445.1 Coxiellaceae bacterium | reverse complement strand
TGATGCCACACATGCTCCCTATGATCGCCATTATAATATGTACACATATGTCACTTCAGAATTGCCTGAACTAATTTCGAAAAATTTTAATGCCGACATGTCACGGCAGGGAGTATTTGGCCATTCGATGGGTGGGCATGGCGCTTTGACCATCGCGCTAAAAAATCCTGATACTTACAAGAGCTGCTCAGCATTCGCCCCAATTTGCCAGCCATCTGAAGCAGAGTGGTCTGCTGGTTCTTTTGCCAAATATCTGGGAGAGGACAAATCAAACTGGCGAGACTATGATGTAAGTCTGTTGATTGAAGATGGTGCGAACTTTAGTGAATTCTTGGTTGATCAAGGTTTGGCTGATGGGTTTCTGGAAGAGGGTTTACGACCTGCAGTTTTAGAAAAAGCTTGTGCCGATGCGGGCATTCCTTTGCAACTGCGAATGCAGGAAGGCTATGATCACTCCTATTATTTTATCTCTAGTTTTATGGAAGATCATATAGCCTGGCATGCTCAGCGCTTAAATTGATCAAGTTCGAGTTGTTCGATTATGATTGACGTATAGGTAAGGCTTGATTAGTTTTTATTGGTGGCACGTATAATATCGGATAGATGAGCGTATCAGGGAGATACAAATGGCTAAAGATTCTGCATATGATAAAAAACCTTGGCTGAAATCTTATCCTGATGGCGTTCCTCATTCACTCCCAGAACTTGAATACGCTTCTGTTGCTGAATTGTTGGATTCTTCGTGTGATCAGTTTGCAGACAAACCTGCTTTTTCTTGCATGGGCAAGACCATCAGCTTTGGTGAATTAAAGCAACAATCAGGTATTATTGCAGCATGGCTTCAAACCAGAGGCCTTCAAAAAGGTGATCGCGTTGCGATCATGATGCCCAACATTTTGCAATATCCAGCAGTGATGATGGGTATTCTGCGAGCCGGTTGTACGGTGGTAAATGTCAATCCTCTATACACTCCTCGTGAATTGAAGCATCAGCTTAATGATAGCGGCGCCAAGGCAATTTTCATTTTGGAAAATTTTGCCAATACATTAGATGCGGTGATTGCTGAGAGTGGTTTAAAGCATGTTGTTGTAACGGCTATGGGCGACCAGATGGGTGGACTAAAGGGCCACATCGTCAATTTCGTGGTTCGTCGGGTCAAGAAAATGGTTCCAGCATGGTCGCTTGCTGGCCATACACCATATAAAGAGTTGATGAACAGCAGTGATGGAACTTTTAATACGGTCAAAAGCAAGCATGAAGACATTGCCTTTTTACAATATACGGGAGGCACAACAGGTGTCTCAAAAGGAGCGGCTCTTAGCAACTCAAATGTATTATCCAATGCAGCGCAAAACGATCTGTGGTTGCAAGCTGCTTACAACACCAAGCCCAAGCCAGACAGCCTAACCTATATATGTGCCTTGCCATTATATCACATATTCGCACTTACGGTGAACGCGATTATGGGAATGCAGCAAGGTGCGCATAATGTATTGATACCCAACCCGCGCGATATCCCCGGATTTGTCAAAGAGTTGGGAAAGTGGGAATATCATGTGCTGCCGGGTTTAAACACTTTGTTTAATGCCATGTTGAATAATGAAGATTTTCGCAAACTTAATTTCAAGCCATTAATTCTAACCTTGGGTGGCGGCATGGCGGTTCAACGTCCCGTTGCTGAGCGTTGGCAAAAACTAACCGGATGCGTGATCGCAGAAGGGTATGGTTTGTCTGAAACTTCTCCCGTCGCAACTGCAAATAGATTTGATGCAACCGAGTTTTCAGGAACAATTGGTATGCCAATTCCTGGAACCGATATTGCGATCAGGGATGATGATGGCAAGGATTTGCCATTGGGTGAAGTAGGCGAGATTTGTATCAGGGGTCCTCAAGTAATGAGTGGCTATTGGCAGAGGCCAAAAGAAACAGACAATGTGATGAGTAAGGATGGGTTCTTTCGCTCAGGTGATATGGGTTTCATGGACGAGCGTGGATATACGAAAATTGTTGATCGCAAAAAAGATATGATCCTTGTGTCCGGTTTTAATGTTTATCCAAACGAGGTTGAGGAAGTAGCAGCTTCGCATGAAGGTATTATTGAAGCTGCAGCAGTCGGCGTGCCGGATGATCATTCAGGTGAAGTGGTGAAGTTATTTGTCGTTCGTGCTGATGAGAGTGTTACCGAGCAAGTGGTCAAGGATTGGTGCAAAAAAGGTCTGACAAATTACAAACGACCGAATGTTGTGGAATTCAGGGATGAGTTACCCAAATCCAATGTAGGTAAAATTCTGCGTCGCGAGCTGCGCGATTAAAACCGAGTAAATATTAAATTTTCCAGAACCTGTTTGAAAATTTCTG
>JABABC010000163.1 GCA_014238445.1 Coxiellaceae bacterium | reverse complement strand
TACCTCACTTTTTATAATAAAAAAATAATGTTGCACGCATACAAATATCTATTTGGTATTTGTAAAAAAATGGAGTGTGCCTATGCAAAAGTTGGTGGTGTCGCAGCTTCTGGTGCCTTGGGTGGATTAATCGCTGCGATCTCAATCAGCCTATCACTCATTGTGATGGGTGTTGTTGCCATTGTTGCGGCACTTATTGTGTATCGGCGTCGGGATGTTGAGCGGGCAGCTTGAGCATCATTACATCTTCTAGCACTAACAAATCTGGCCATAAAATCCAGTGGCTCAAAAATAATATGCGTGGTGTCATCACGGTATCGGGTCTTTAATTCATACCTTATTTTACCATTTTCTGTTAGTGATAATTGGGGCTTGGCTACGGGTGGCCGCGTAATGTATCGATATAGTCGTTCCACCTTCGAACACTCATGGGCTTTTTCCGCCACACCCGCATGAAGCGAAACGCCTGTTAATTTTCCTACCAACCTGGAAGCAACATCTGTAGGCGGTTGTGCTTGCAACGTTTGTAATGTCAGTGCCTTTTGGCCTTTCCTGGGTCCTAAAGCAATTCGGTAACTAATAGAATGACTTTGTAATTCACTTATTCCGTCTTGTTCAAGACCACTTAGATCCGTTCTTTTTCTTCCTTATTATTCCTCCCTTAGAAAACCTATGCCTGTAATTTAACATGAAAACACCCTATTTTTCACTGTTAAAGCCAATCTTTTCCTCAAAAACCATTGTATTTTTCTTCAAAAAAGAGACTTCCCATCACTCAACCCATTATTTTTAGGCATCTATTCAACGCCCAATTACTTATAGACAATAAAACACATCTATGTCATTCTTGTTGATGAACACATCAATCGGAGTTGTCTCTATGATGATCTCTATGATGAGATATATGGCTTCTATGTGGCACACGCCTGACTCACTAGTAGCTCAGTTAAATGGCAATCACGAGGATCAAGTGAAGGCAGCGAGCACTATTGCTTACCTAACAGAGAACCACCGAGAGAACACAACACACTTTGGTACTGAAGGAGTGATAAATGCCTTGCTCAATGTGTTAAAGAATGGGAATCCAGATGGTCAGGAGAAAGCAGCGTTTGCTATTTATAGCCTAGCGTGGCATGGACGGCATGTGTTTCGTTCCCGCCTTATTGATGAAGTAAGAGATGCCTTGATTTATGTAATAAATTATGGCAATCCAGAGAGTCAGCGTTGGGCAGTGTTTGCTATTGAGGCCCTAACGTATAATCTAGATTTTAGAGGACGCTTTGGCACCATTGGTATGAGAGATGCCTTGATCGAAATGTTAAATACAGACAACCCAGACAGTCAAAGATGGGCAGCAAAAGCTATTAATGTTTTGACCCATAATAATCAATACAATCAAGCACTCTTTGGCACTGATAATATGAGAGATGCCTTGATCAAGATGTTAAATACAGACAACCCAGGCAGTCAAAGATGGGCAGCAGAAGCTATTGATGTTTTGACGCATAATAATCAAGACAATCAAGCACACTTTGGCACTAAAAAAATGAGTGATGCCTTAGTTAAGAGGTTAAAAACCGGTGATCAACTAGGTCTAATGGATGCAGCGAGAAGTATTACTAACCTAGTGGAAAATCCTAACAATAGAAAACACTTTGGCATCGATGAAATCAGATATGCCTTAGTACGGGTGTTATCAGGCAAGCAAAGCCTTGAAAGGTACAAAAGCACTTTTAAGCTCGCTCAGGATCTCATTGTACAGCCACCCAGTGAGACAGACAGCCCATTTGGACAAGGTGAAACCAAAACCTTCCAAAGCTCAGGTGAAACCAAATCATCAGATGATTCTCACAATATCCAGCAAGCAATCAATCAAGCAATCAATAGTTTGCCTTCTCATATCTTGTCTGAAATTCAAAGTGATTACAACATACCCATAGCTCATGCCGTACCTATTTTACCCGGATTCAATGGCAACTTGCCTGTTGCTCAGTCAATTACGAGCGCCCAAGAGTCGCGCCCAGTTAGATGTACTGATCAGATCTGGTCAAATCAGGTAGGTGAAACCAAATCAACTGTTTCTGACAATAACCGTCATGAAGAAGAAACAGATCTATGCTTATCTTGTTTTCCACAGTAAACTTAATGTCAAAGCTTAATTGACCTCATGTCCTCAACTACAAGGCATTCGTTGAGTATAGGAAGTATAAACCACCTATTTGAGAAATGACACGACTATGGGCCTGATGTCGAGAGCCGTGTCTGCGTCGTTTTCAACCCCTTTTATCACAATTGGAGGTGTGCTTATTGCGGCTGAAGTTGATGCCAAGCGTGCTATAAAAGAAGCGGTTGAGTGTGCGATTCGTTTTTGATGTGGCGTGTTTGTGTATAGCTTTTTGAATTTTTCGGATAAAAAACGAAGCTTCGTCTTAGTACGTTCAATCATTTATGTCATGGAAAAT
>JABABC010000061.1 GCA_014238445.1 Coxiellaceae bacterium | reverse complement strand
GTATTAAAAAAACATAGCAGATTCGAATGAAAAATAATCCAGCGGCATTAAACGTGACTGAATTCCATCAAACACACCAGATAGTCACCAAAGCCTATGATCAACTCCCTGGTTCTGATCAAAGCAAGGACCCTATCATACAACTATTCTACTGCGCCTATCGTCGGATCAAGGAACACAGACCACTACTCAACCGTAGCGCGAAATAAAGCCGCTTTGTGAAAATCATCTTGCTCACAAGTAAAGTACAGCGTATCACCTCCAACTACTGCAATACTCTCTATCTGAGCCAATTGATCCAATTTCCAAGTCTTCGATGGAACCCATTGGCCATGCTTTTGCTGAAACTTCATGACATAAGGTTGAAGACCATTTAGAGTCACTTTATAACCCACCAACCACAACTGCTCATGGTACCTCGAAGCACCAGTGACTAACATCATCACAGGCAAAGGCGCTACTTCTGTCATTGGCTGAAAGCCAGGCTCTACTGACAATGTGTATCTCAACACCCATGAAGGATTCTGCCAATTCTTGTTAAATAACGTGATAGCTTTACCATCAACATCCATCGCCTCAGCATCGTAAGGGTGCCAATACCAATCTCTCGAGGGTTGAAAGTGAGGATAGTGAATGCGGACTTGATGAGCCTTCACTCGACAAGATGACGAGCGATCTAAACAACCTAACGTTCGCTTATTAATTCGGTATATCTGCACTTCGCCCCGCTTACCTGCGTTATTACCAATATCCGCAATAAATATCGCATCATCATTTTGGGACAAAGCCTCCCAATCGCGATTTCGAGCATGTAACACGTGAATGGTTTTTTTAATAGCACCGTTTTTAGCATCTATCCCATACAACGTTGTTGAATCAGAATCGACTTGCGTCCATAGCAGGCCCCGATAATCAATCAAGCCTGATGTCTCTCGCAATACTTTTGGTAATAGTGCAACCTGTTCTAAGTGCATTACCTCTGGGCGTGGCAATGCAAAGACTGCTGATACACCAAGCAACATGACAACCCAAACCCATTGCATTAATCGCCTGCTACACATTGTCATTCCTTCTATGTTTCGAAACTATGCCACCAATGCTGCTGTGCCACCCAGGCATGAGAAATGATGGTTTGTAAGTCATCGTATTGTGGCTGCCATCCGCATTGGTTTTTTAAATCCGATGCATCAGCAACCAATTGAGCAGGGTCTCCTGCACGGCGAGGATGAACCTCTACTGGAATCGCATGTCCTGTGATAATACGTGCAGCTTCTATCACTGCTCTAACAGAATAACCTGCTGAACTACCCACATTAAATGCTCGCGTCTGACCACCCTCACAAAGATAATTCAGCGCCAGGGCATGAGCTTCACATAAATCCATCACATGAATAAAATCACGCACACAACTACCATCGGGTGTGGTGTAATCATCGCCATACTGATAAAACCGCTCACGCTTGCCTGCCGCTACTTCTAATAATAAGGGAATTAAATGCGTTTCTGGTTGATGCCGCTCTGCTAAATGACCTAAAGGGTGTGCTCCAGAAGCATTAAAATAACGTAGCGCGACTGATTGCAACCCATAAGCTTGCGCATAATCTTGCAATATCTGTTCAACCATCCATTTGGATGCCCCATAAGGATTAATCGGCTGCTTGGGATGGTCTTCGGTAATAGTCGCCATCACTGGCTCACCATAGACCGCTGCTGTAGAAGAAAAGATACATCGTTTGATACCCTGTGCAACCATAGCATCTAAAAGAGTCATCGTTTTAGCAACATTATTCTGATAATACTTGGCAGGTTTTTGAACTGATTCAGCCACCTCAATGTGAGCTGCAAAATGCATCACCGCACTCATCGTATGCTCAGCAAATATCTGATCGAGCAAATCACGATCTGATAAATCCCCTTCGTAAAAAGGAACATCATCCGGCACTGCATCGCGATGGCCACTGGATAGATTATCCAATACCACTACATCAAGCTGATGCTCACGAGCATAAGCCACCATGTGAGATCCAATATAACCCGCACCCCCAACAATCAAGACGGACCCTAAATCTTGCAATGCTGCACTGTTTTCTTGATTCATACACCACCTCATATCACATCTAATCATTGACACAATCGCTAGCTTCTCATCAAGCGGATTGCCAGCGAACAACGTATTGCTGAGATAGACACGTTCGCTTTTTAAACTCACAATGGGCTGCTACCCGATCAAAATCATCACCTGAAATGGCGTTAAGCGCTAAAACTATCTGCGACCATTCCTGCTGATGCGATGCTTGCTCTGGCAAGCCATGCACCACCGCACCTTCGCGCAAGGCTTGCTGTATGGCTTGCACCGCTTGATCCACACTGCTGACTGTGATTAACGCCTTCCCTAAACGCCAAGCATAATAACGATGACTCCAACTGACATGCTGTCCTGGCCAAATCACACACCGCAAAAAACGCGGTGACGCCATTTGCAATAATGACCAATGCGAAGCGCTAGCACCACTATCGAGAATGAACACCCCTCGCTCATGAGATAGCGCCAATAACCCTTCTACTTGCAAATGAGTCAAACGCTGTGTTTGAGCTAAACGGTTATAGCGTATAAATGACTGGGGGAAAAAGTACAAGCTAGCCAGAAAACCAAAAAAACCAAGGAAAATGAGCAGATTTAAATGAAATGCAATACTAAAAAGATAGTGAATCAAACCAATACCGAACATCAAATACACAAACATGGATAACATTTGTAAAAAATTATTCGTAGCCAGAACTTTTCCTAACGCAGCAGGTTTTGCATGGAATTGAATGAGAGCATTTAATGGTACGACCAACATAACCGAAAAAAAACCATACAATAGCATCATCATGACAATAAGTGG
>JABABC010000264.1 GCA_014238445.1 Coxiellaceae bacterium | reverse complement strand
GGAAAGTGATCGTGGAGTTTGCCATCGATGACTTCGTCGGCAGCATTGGCAATGGCGCTGGCCTGCTCTTCGGTGAGTTGGCCGAGCGAGAAATTAGCTTGAGCAGCCGATTTTTTTAAGATACCTAAGGCGCGAATCATTTCAGGTGGCATGGTTTCGCGACCAATATCAAAATTAATCAGTGAGCGTGCTGATTGTGCACAATAGTAGCGATCACAGGGTACATCAATATTTCCCATGGAGTCACTTTCGGTTCGGACAGGTTGAGTGTGTTTCATGTTAATACCTTATAATAAGTAGAGAACGAATCAAAGCTGGTGCCCCGAAGAGGATTCGAACCTCTGACCTGTCCCTTAGGAGGGGACCGCGCTATCCAGCTGTGCCATCGGGGCCAAGCCTGATCAAAAGTTTATAGTAGTCGCTTTTAAACCACAAATAGTGATTGATAATATTTTCTCGAACAGGACAGCCTGCATTGATCATTATGTGATCATTTCGATTGATTGATGTCGAGAGTTTTATCTAATTTATCTAAATGTATCTATATAGAGTGTCATGAATGCTATGAAGTTTCAAAAACCAAGTCATGATGGTATAGTTTTAACAGTTTTGTTTCTAAAAAAGGGTAGGCTCTGATGCGTAAGTATTTTTTTTGGATCATTATCATATTGATTATTATCTTTGGCGGCACCTTTGGGTTTCATTTTTTCAAAAACTCCATGATATCCAAAAAATTATCTGAGCATGAATCACAGCACCCTGTTATTTCTACCCTAACGGTTAGCACAGGATCCTATCAACCTGTATTATCTTCTGTTGGTAGTTTAACCGCGAGTCAAGGCGTTGATCTTACCAGTCAGGTGAGTGGACAGATAACGCAGATTAAATTTACTTCAGGAAAACACGCTAAAAAAGGCGATGTATTAATTCAGTTAGATGACCGACTAGCATTGGAGACGTATAACCAGGATAAGGCAACGCTTGAGTACGATAGAATTAATTATGACAGTAAGAAAGCCTTAATTAAAACCAATGCAACCAGTCAAAATGATGTTGACTCTGCAGAGTCGACTTATATGGCCCAAAAAGCACAAGTTGCGCATGATAAAGTGAACTTAGACTATACGCAGATTCAAGCGCCTTTTTCAGGCCTATTAGGTATTCGTCAAGTGGATATTGGTCAGTACGTAACTACATCAACGACACTGGTTTCTTTGCAGCAACTCAATCCGATGTACGTTGATTTTCCGATGTCCTCGGATCTGCTTTCAAAGATTGTTCAGGGGCAACCGGTGCAGGTGGTTGTCGGTTCTCAGCCTCATCGCACATACACAGGAAAAATTAGCGCAGTTGATTCGAGTGTTGATGAATCCACACGCACGATTAACGTGAGGGCCATCATTAATAACGATGATGAATCATTATTGCCAGGTCAATTTGCTGATGTATCCGTCTTGCTGCCACTGGAGCCGAACGTGATAAAAATTCCTCGATCAGCGATTACTTATAGCTTGTACGGGAATGCTGTGTTGCTAGTCACACAGAAACAGGTGGATGGTAAAAATGAGAACGTAGTGACTGAGAAATACGTCACGACAGGTGATGTTGATGGTAATGATGTGTTGATTTTGAAGGGTCTTGCAAAAGGTGATGTGATTGTGAGCTCTGGCCAAAATAAGGTGTCTTCAGGCCAAGTTGTTCTGATTAATAATTCATTTTCCTCTTCAGGTGCTTCTTCGCAATCACCTGATAATTCTAAGTAATCGTGAAGCTAAGGGATTATCATGGGTAATTTTACTGACTTTTTTATTCGTCGCCCGGTATTTGCATCGGTGATCAGTTTACTCTTCTTATTGATTGGGTTTCAGGCTATTTTTACTATGCAGGTGCGAGAATATCCGGCAATGAAAAATACCGTGATCACGGTGACAACCGCTTATCCAGGTGCATCAGCAGATACCGTTCAGGGGTTTGTGACGACACCCTTAGAGCAAAGCGTTGCGAGTGCTGAGGGGTTGGATTATTTTACATCCTCGAGTGTTGATGGTACGAGTACCATCACTATCTATGTTCGATTAAATTACGACCCTAATGCAGCATTCACCAGCGTGTTGAGTGAAGTGCAGCAAGTTGAGAATACCTTGCCATCAGGCAGTCAATTACCGGTGATTACTCAATCAACGGGGTCTGCTGTTGCGTTAATGTACATTGGCTTTAGTAGCGCCGAGATGTCAGCAGGTCAAATAACGTCGTATTTAACTGATGTTGTTCAACCGCAGATTCAAACGGTGAATGGCGTTTCCTCAGCATCTATTATGGGAAGCAACACCTATGCCATGCGGATCTGGCTTAATACAGCCCGAATGAACGCGCTGGGTGTAACACCAGCTGATGTTTCATCTGCATTGCAATCCAATAACTATCAATCAGCGGGTGGCTTAGTGAAAGGCAAATACGTTGAAATGAACATTAGTGCAGATACCAGCTTAACCGATCAATCGCAATTTCAAAATTTAGTCATAAAAACGGGTGGTGACGGCCAATTGGTTTATTTGCGTGATGTATCTCGAATTGAGCTGGGCTCAACATCATATAATCAGTCTGTTTATTTTGATAATGATCCCTCTGTTGTGATTGCGGTTAATGGAACCTCGACAGCCAACCCACTGACCGTCGTTAAAGATGTAAAAGCTTTAATGCCAGAAATAAAAGCACTTTATCCCCCATCACTCACATCGAATGTTGTTTATGATTCGAGCTTATATATTCAAGATTCCATTGATGAGGTTGTGCGAACGATTGTTGAAGCCGGCCTGATTGTGACATTAGTCATTTTTATCTTTTTAGGATCATTGCGGACGGTCTGTATTCCCGTTATTACACTCCCTCTATCTCTAGTCGGTGTTTTTGTCGTAATGATGGCCTTAGGTTATTCGATTAATTTATTGACATTGCTTGCGTTGGTATTAGCGATTGGCTTGGTGGTTGATGATGCGATTGTTGTTCTTGAGAATACCTATCGATTGATTGAAAAGGGTGAGACACCATTAAATGCCGCGTTAATTGGCGCAAGGGAAATTGCAGGCCCTGTTATTACCATGACCATTACTTTAGTGGCTGTTTATGCGCCTATTGGCTTGATGGCGGGTGTGACAGGCGCTTTGTTTACCGAGTTTGCTTTTACCTTGGCGGGTGCCGTTATGGTCTCAGGGGTGATTGCATTGACATTAACGCCTATGATGTGTGCGAAAATGTTAAATGCATCCATTGGCGAGAAAAAGCTAGTGAAGTTTATTGATCAAAAGTTTTCAAGTTTGAAGTCGGGTTATCAAGGCTGCCTTCAGGGTGTGTTGGCGCATCGTCCTGCGTTTCTTTTTTTCGGGTTTGTGGTATTCGTCAGTAATTTATTCTTGTTTACGTTAACGCCATCAGAGTTATCTCCCATTGAGGATCAAGGCATGGTGTTGCTGATGGCGACAGCTCCGACATCGGCGAACCTAAACTATCTCGAGAAATACACATCACACTACCAGAGTTACTATACTAAATTTCCTGCTTTTAGTCATAGCTTTGTGGTGAATGGTTCAGCCAGTGATAATACGGCCATGTCTTTTATGCTTTTAAAACCTTGGAGTCAACGAACGCAATCTCAACAAGAGGTGTATCAACGGTTAGCCTCCGAGGTTCATAATATCCCTGGGTTGCAAGTGATGCCCGTTCAATTGTCTTCTCTACCCACCTCAACAGGAACTTACCCCATTGAGTTTGTGATTACGACATTAGGTTCGTATCAAGATTTATATAAGGTATCTGAGGAATTTCTATCAAAAGCAATGGCTAGCGGTAAATTTTTATTTTTACAGAATTCATTAGACTATGATAAACCAAATTCAGCGATGAAGATTGATTATGATAAAGCAGGTCAGTTAGGCATTACCATGCAGGATATTGGTAACGTACTCTCTCCTGCTCTGAGTGAAAATTTTGTTAACTATTTTAGTATGTATAATCGATCTTACGAGGTGATTCCTCAACTGGATGCGCCTTATCGCACACACGCTAGCGACTTAAACAATATCTATATTAACAACTCTTCGGGTGATCTTTTGCCTTTATCAACCATTGTTTCATTTAAGGACACTACTGAGCCAAATGAATTGGATCGTTTTCAGCAAATTAATTCGGCAACGATACAAGGCGTTGCTTTGCCTAAGTTGGTTTCTGTTGGCGAGGCTGCCACGTATTTGCAGTCATTAGCCAGTGAATCGCTTCCTGCGAGTTACTCTTATAATTATGCAGGCGATCTGAGGACCTATATTGATGAAGGCAATGCCTTGCTGTATACATTTTTATTTGCATTAATTGTTATTTACTTAGTTCTATCAGCACAATTTGAAAGCTTTAGAGATCCATTAGTTATTTTAACCGCGGTGCCTATGGCGACATGCGGTGCTTTGATACCTTTATGTATGGGATTTTCTACTATTAATATTTACAGTGAGGTTGGCTTAATCACTCTGATAGGTTTAATCAGTAAGCATGGTATCTTGATGGTTGAGTTTGCACGGCAGCTTCGTGAAGAAAAGGGGTATGACCTTCGTCAAGCCATCGAGGAAGCGGCAGCTATTCGTTTACGCCCAGTATTAATGACTACAGCCGCTATGGTCTTAGGGGTGTTTCCGTTATTAATTGCGACGGGTGCTGGTGCGGTGAGTCGATTTGATATCGGTATAACCATTGCATCAGGAATGTGTTTTGGAACGGTGTTTACTTTATTTATTGTTCCAACGGTCTATACGTTATCAACGAAACAAATATTAGCATTCTTAGGTTCCTGCATAGCTGCTTGCGCGATTCTCTATGGATTGTTTTTAGGTTAATGAAAGCCCCATGCCTGCTTGAGCTCGTTTAATGACCTATAGGCTGGATCTTGTTGGTGTCCAGTGAGACTTCTCCTCAAACGCTTGAAAGCTTTTTCACTACCCTGGTGCTCATCGACCTTAAGTTGGGTTGTTTTTACCTATCATCCTTAACAATGCATTATTAACGCCATTGAGCAGGATTCATAGCGTTTGGGTGTGATGACTTAAGGTTGCTTTAATCTCTGTCTGTTAGTGTCCGCGTTTCAAGCTGCTTTGTGTGGCTTGTCACGGAGAGCTGTTGGCTGTTGAGGTCATTCATGAATCATAAGGAGGTGTGTTGATAGTAATAATGTTGGGAGTTATCTTATGTCTGCTGTTTTACGTATCTACTGGTTATGTTTAGGCGCGCTTCATGTTGCGCTAGCCCAACAAGATGTTGGTCCATGCTCCACACTATTAATGATAAATTTAAAGTCAACGCGGGATAACTACAGGTTAACTGTCGGCAGTGATGAGGCACCGTTAAAGTCTACAACGGGCTTTCAAACATTTTGCTTAAATAGCGGTAATAGTGATAAAGGTCATTATGTCATTGGTGTTCAGGATGGATCAGACCGTTCTTGGTCTTCGCATTTTCCGGTTGGTCGAGGTTGTTATAGTGTGAGTGTTGATGAGGGGAGGCAAGAAAGTGATCTTCAGATGCCTAGCTTGGATGAGGGTGATGATTCCGATGATGATTTTGATTTTGGGGAAAGGTTTGGAAACTCTGAGGATGGTAAGCCACTTAATGATAGTCAAAAGGGTGATCTTTCTGTCCATGTGGCGAGATGTGGATAATAAGTCATGGTTTTGGGTGGAGGATTTGCAATAAATTTCTTAAGAATACATTAATATTGCTCATTCATAGGCCGATTTTTTGCTCTATTGATTCTTTTTAGATGACAATATGGGGGTGATTTTGGTCAAGATAATGGCAGGTTAAACGGATATCACCATAAAAGTATCAGATAAATAAGGAGTTTTACTGAATAGTATTTTTCTTACCAGCGATTAATGTTCGTTTTAGTTGGCGTATTTGTTTCCATTTTCTTCTTATTGCTAGTGGACTCTTGGTTTGTTGTTTATTTTTTCGTATGGCATATTGGTTTTGCATGACCAAGGTTATTGAATAATTAAATTTATATGACTCCTATTAGGTCTTATTGATTCGATTATCTCAACTATCACGGTTATTCGATGTATGTTTGCCACGGACCTCGGCTGCATAGCATCAATACAATGCCTATTGATCAACCCGAGGAGAGAATATTATGAGACCAAACCACGAATTACAGAAAATGCTTGCTACTTACAACGATCACTTGCAGTCAATTCTGACAATGGCGCAACAAATGTCGGATCAGGAGCTGAGTGCTAAACAGCCATTATCACCGGAAGATCTCTTAACATACATGGAAGCATTGCGTTGGATGCATGCAAACATTGAAGCATTGTCTTCAATCATTCTCATCTCACCAGATGTGAGCTTGGGTGTGCTAATGTAATACTGTAGTCTTTTTCCGCTGTGTTTTTAGCCTCAGTCAGATTCTCACTGATTGAGTCAATGGTTTTAGATTGACTTCCATAACCGCTTAGCACACCCAAGCTC
>JABABC010000070.1 GCA_014238445.1 Coxiellaceae bacterium | reverse complement strand
TCATGGCATCAGCCATGAGTCTGCATAAAGACATGGCCAAGCGTGTGTGGCGAGCTGCAGGCTTACCAACGTGTGACTGGTTTGCACTGACACCCATTAGCCGCGCAAATTACACGTATGATAGGTTGGTATCGCAGTGGGGAGGGGTGTTGTTTGTAAAGCCTGCTTGTCAAGGGTCCTCGGTCGGAGTCAGCCGTGTGACCGATGCCGTGAGTTTTGAGCATGCGCTCGATTTAGCCTTTCAATACGACGATTGTGTGTTAGTTGAGCCTGCGATCGAGGGTGTTGAAATTGAATGTTCCGTTAAAGGCTATGGTCAGAATTTAGTGGCTTCTGTGCCTGGCGAGTTAGACGTGCATCACGACTTTTATTCATATGAAGCTAAATACCAAGACGCATCAGGCGCTACTGCCATTGTGCCGGCGCGTTTGAGTGAACAGCAACAAAAAGCGATTCAACAATTAGCGATAGCGGCTTGTCGAGCCTTGCAGGTTGAAGGGATGGCACGTGTGGATTTTTTTGTGAATGATGCGCGCATTGTGCTCAATGAGATTAATACGGTGCCCGGTTTTACAAGCATTAGTTTATACCCGCGCAATTGGCAGGCGTCAGGCCTACCTATGGAAGGCTTATTACAGGATTTATTACTATCAGCCATCGATCATTTTGCGCAGCGAAGAAACAATGATGCGTCAACATCGGATAAAATTAAGAAGGGTTAAGTATGAAGCCAAACTTCATTCATTTGCGCGTGCATTCCGAGTTTTCCATTCGTGATAGTTTGATTCCCGTCAAGCAGTTGGCGAAAGTAGCACGTGAAGAGGCGATGCCAGCCATCGCGTTAACGGATCATTGCAATTTATTTGGTTTGGTGAAGTTTTATCGTGCAATGCGCGCTCAAGGTATTAAGCCGTTAATTGGTGCTGATATTTGGGTAAAGACAGCTTCAGGAGATTATCTGGTGACTGTCTTGTGTCAAAATGCGCAAGGGTACCGCCATTTAACGCAGCTCATTTCCAAAGCTTATTTAGAAGGGCAAACCAAGGACGCGATGCCGATTGTTCATTGGGCATGGCTAACCCAATGGCATGAAGGGTTGTTGGTGTTATCCGGTGGGTTTCAAGGAGACATCGGTCAAGCGATTGTGCAAGGTGATCTTGAGTTGGCTCAGCAACGGTTGCACACATGGTTGGACTGTTTTGGGGATCGTTTTTACATTGAAATCAGTCGCACGGGTCATGTGGATGAGTCTTTATATATGACGCACGCAATACCGATGGCGTATGAGCAAGGTGTTCCCGTAGTGGCCACCAATTGCGTATGTTTTTTCAAGAAAGCTGATTTTGAAGCGCATGAAGCGCGTGTGTGTATTCAGTCCGGTCGTGTCTTAGAAGATACAAAACGACCGAAGCTCTATACCGAGCAACAATACCTTCGCACCGCACAAGAGATGCAGACGTTATTTTCAGACTTGCCTGAGGCACTGGAAAATACAGTGATTATTGCGCAACGCTGTAATGTGGAGTTGGAGTTAGGTAAGGCGTATTTGCCAGACTTTCCTGTACCTGAAGGTGTGTCACTCGCTGGTCATTTAGAGCAGGAATCATTTAATGGTTTGACACAGTTGTGGTCTCTTATTGAAAAAGACGCTAAAAACCCAATAGAAGACTACCAGCAGCGATTAAAGATTGAGTTGGATGTGATTAATCGCATGGGTTTTCCAGGTTATTTTTTAATCGTGGCAGACTTTATTCGCTGGTCGAAGGCTAATGGTGTGCCAGTAGGTCCAGGGCGGGGTTCGGGTGCGGGCTCATTAGTGGCATTTGTATTAGGTATTACCATGCTTGATCCCTTAAGGCATGAGCTGCTGTTTGAGCGCTTCTTAAACCCAGAACGGGTGTCTATGCCTGACTTCGATGTCGACTTTTGTATGGAAGGGCGTGATCGCGTGATTGAGTATGTGGCTCATCAGTATGGGCATGAATCGGTATCACAAATTATTACCTACGGCACGATGGCGGCAAAAGCGGTAGTGCGAGATGTAGGACGGGTATTAAGTTTACCCTATGGTTTTGTGGATACGATCGCTAAGCTGATTCCTTTTGAAATTGGAATGACGCTGGAAAAGGCGTTAGAACAAGAAGAGCAATTGGCTGAACGTTACCGCGATGACGCTGAAGTGACAACTTTAATTGATTTAGCAAAAAAATTAGAAGGCTTAACACGTAATGCGGGCAAGCATGCAGGGGGTGTTGTCATTGCACCCACGCAGTTAACGGACTTTTCACCATTGTATTGTGAACCTGATGGTGGTGCACATCCTGTCACACAATTTGATAAAGACGATGTTGAAGCGGTGGGTTTAGTAAAATTTGACTTTTTAGGCTTGCGCACATTAACCATTATTAATTGGGCCCTGCAGGCGATCAATAAAAAGCGTGCTGCACAAGGTGAGTCACCATTAGATGTGGATACATTGCCCTTAGATGATGTGAAGACCTTTGATTTATTGAAGCGTTGTGAAACCACGGCCGTGTTTCAATTAGAGTCACGCGGCATGAAAGATTTGATTCGTCGGTTGCAGCCGGATAATTTTGAGGAAATTACCGCCTTGGTGGCGTTGTTTCGTCCAGGGCCGTTGCAGTCTGGGATGGTGGACGACTTTATTGATCGTAAGCACGGGCGTGCCTCAGTGAAATACCCGCATCCCGACTCTGCTGATGTGTTAAGTCCAACTTACGGTGTGATTTTATATCAAGAGCAAGTCATGCAATTAGCGCAGGTACTAGCAGGTTACTCATTAGGAGGTGCAGATTTATTGCGTCGTGCAATGGGTAAGAAAAAACCGGAAGAGATGGCTAAGCAGCGTGGTTTTTTTACTGAAGGCGCTAAAAAGAATGGCATTAATGAAGACACGGCAACCTATATTTTCGATTTAATCGAGAAGTTTGCGGGTTATGGTTTTAATAAATCTCACTCAGCAGCCTATGCCTTGTTAGCCTATCAAACGGCGTATTTAAAAGCCCATTACCCCGCTGAATTTATGGCGGCAGTTTTATCATCCGATATGGATAATACCGATAAGGTGGTGGGATTTATTGAAGAATGTGAGCGTATGAATATTCGCGTATTACCACCGCACATTAATCGTAGTGTCTATCCGTTTGCGGTGGATGACGAAGGTTGTATCCAGTATGGATTGGGAGCGATAAAAGGTGCCGGACAAGCGGCTATGGAACACTTGGTTCGTGAGCGTCAAGAACGAGGAGCTTATCAACATTTATTTGACCTCACTCAACGCTTAGATGGCCATAAGGTGGGTAAACGTGTTTTAGAACCCCTGGTTCAAAGTGGTGCATTGGATGGTTTTGAGGTGCATCGTGCTAGCCTGTTTGTCTCAATAGGCAAAGCATTAAAAGCCGCTTCTCAGCATTCGCGTAATTCAGCGCAAGGGCAAGACGATTTGTTTGCAACGTGTTTGGATTCAACCGCAACCTCAATGGCGGTGGACTACCAAGATTGCTCAGCTTGGTCTGAAGCGACTGTCTTACAGGGTGAGAAAGCTACTCTGGGGTTTTATTTAAGCGGCCACCCTTTGAGTGCTTACTTGCAAGAGTTATCACAGCTAAGTTCATTAAAATTGAATCAACTGAGTGATCAAGTGAGTAAAAAAGTAACCGTTACTGGGATGCTGATAGCGATGCGTAGTTTATTGACGCGCAAAGGCAAGCGCATGGCTATTCTTCAGTTGGAAGATGAAACAGCGCGCATTGATGTAACGTTGTTTAGTAAGTTGTACGAAGCCATGATTCGTGATTTACACACCGATACTATTTATGTCGTCACCGCTAAAGTCGAGGTGGATGATTTTAATGGCGGTGTGCGCTTAGTAGCAGAGTCGATAGACTCGTTGGATACGGTGCGCCAACAACGAGCAAGAGCACTACGCATCACGGTTGATGGCCAGCAAGACTTAACGCCAATGATGCAAGCCTTGCACTCTATCTTGCTTAACGCATCTGATGGTGCATGTCCTATTGTGATTGTTTATCAGCAAGCCGATGTGCAGGCGGAGTTAAGGCTAGGGTCTCGTTGGAAGGCGTTAGTGTCAGCTGAGTCTATTGACCAAATGAAAGCAATCTCGGGTGTCACAGCGGTGGGAGTGAGTTATGAGTAGTTGGATAATAGACCTTGTTGGTGATTAAAGATGGGTGATTGTCAACAGAGGGTCTCTGATCTATACATTTCATATGGTCAACTAGTTTGTATGGATCAGATGAGTGGATGCTTTCATGCCTGATGCCTTTTCGTTTAATACCCGTGAGAAGGTGTGCCACATTGCTGAGCTACCCGATTTTTCAAGGCAGTGTGAGCAGATTAAGCAGGTTGATTGTCTAGGCCCTGAGGAAGGTGGTAGCTTTTCTTCACTGGAGTTTGCATTTTTAGGCCTATTGCAGACAGGCTTGAGAACGCGCCCTGAACAAATTCAAAAATTTTACTTGCCTTTGAATCATAAAGCGACTGAATATAAGGGTGAGCAATATACAATAGCAAAAAGAACCTGTCTTTGGACGGGGAAATCTTTGTTGATTTTATCAGAAAGCTATCAATCTGAAGGTTCGAATAGTGCTTTTAGGCGGGCATTCAAAGTGCCAGACACGAATACTGAAGTATTGCAGTTTTATGCATTTGTTACCTGTAAACCCAAGGTGTGTGATCAGCCATCAAGATTTCCCAACAGTATTGACGTTTTGCAATCAGAGTATGAAATCGCACATAAAGCCAATCAGTTTTTCTATCCCTACCTAAGGCCTAATCTGATAGCGTATCATATAGGTGAGGCAATCAAGTTTCCCGGTTTTTTGATTCAATCTATTGGTGGTTGGGCAACGTTACATTCAACTTTGGGAGATGGTGATGAATTGTTGGATGAAGGGTTCTTAGCAATTATGGGGTGGTTTTTATCTGCTTTGATACTTCAAAAAGAATCTTGTCTTCATCGAGATTTATCCGATAAAAATGTGGTCGTTTTTGGACCGGGCGTTTATTGTCAGTTAATTGATTGGAATAGCGCGTGCTATTTAGGTAAAAAGGATTCTTGTTCTGATTACAAGCCTCGTTCCGCATACCCTGATTTTTGTGCGCCTAATGGCGTATTTGATTATTCTTCAGACGTGTTTTCAATGGCTATGAATCTACTGTGGATCCATGCCATTCATGAACAGTCACATTTTTTTTCTAAAGTGAATGATTTATTTGAATTTACAAATAAACATTTTGGTTCTCATTCAGAAGAAAAGTATCAACGTTATGCCTACTGGTTTGGTCATTTTCAGCAATATAAACCAAATGCTTCTTATCGCGTTCTCTTTCAGCATTTATTAACCATGGCTCATTGTGAGCGCGACAAACGTTCAACGATTTGGGATTTGTTTTCCGATACTGATATCATGTATGCAATTTATCAGTCGATCACCTCTATTATGAACTCTAATACTTATGCGTCATGGTTTGTGGATGTTGGTGAGTTGAAGTGCCAGGTAGTGATTGCAGAATTATTATTCCATGCTCACAAACAGAGTATTGCGGTGACCTCTATATTGTTATTGTTGGTGTATGGTTTGCATTGTAAGTCACTCCCTGAAGTGGTTCGCATTGATTCCATGAGAAAAATGGAAGCGCTCTTAGCTACGACGCCGATCTCTTTCTCAAGTTTTGTGTTAATGGATCATTACGCTGGTTATCTCCCGGGTCGGAAAAAGTGTTCCCTAGTGGATTATATGCTGGAACAGGTGATTGGTGATGTGATCTTATTATTTATTAACGAGTGGCTTGATGGGTATAGCGACATACAAGCTGTGGTTGATTGTCTTTGTCATGCAGTGGATGTTTCAGAACTAGCTGCCGAGACTGTATCGCATAGCGTGATAGGAGCATTGATTGAGTCTGCTTATGATGAAACTGTTGAGCAGTTATGTAATGCGACATTAACTGCCATTATTGATAATGTGATTGATCGCGATGAGTGTGAGTCAACTTTGCACCAGGTTGTGAGTCGTGTTGATGCGCATTTCAAACAACGTGATCATACTATCAGTGATATTCTTGATGACGTTATTCATCATGCATTGATAGACGTGGCGATGCGTAATGCTTCTCGGAACGTGCATCTGTTGGAGCGCGGATTACTAGCGCTCTGTTTAATGCCTCTTTTATTGTTCCCCGTAATTGATAGTGTTGACACTACGGGCTCCACGGTCAGTTTGGGAGTATTATCTTCATTGTGGCTGAGCAGCGTGTTTTTACTATCCACTGTGCTGCACAGCCAAGATTGTCAGGCATTACCTCAATTAACCTGCTTATCCACGGTGGGTTTATTTACTGTGAAGCCTGCTCATCTTCCTGCGTCGGTGTTGCCTGCTCGCGTGATGGATCGTTAGCTAGCTGAGTGGTGGTGGGTAAAATTTACTATAACCTACTGATTCTTTGTTTAAAAAAAAATGGTCGTGCTATATCTCGGTGAATGTTCAAAAAATGTACTATATTGATAGTAAGGGCTTGGGTGAGTGCATTCATAGCCGTTGTTAAAAATAAAACTAGAGGAGCAATACCATGTCACAACAGTCAAAGCAGGTTTCATCAAAAACGGTTTCTTTTAAACGCGGACACGGTTTAGCGATGTCAGGTTTAGTGTTTTATTTAGTGCACGTCTTACAGCAAGCGCAAGCACGTGATACGGCTGTATTAGCTGACACGATGACAGCTCACGATGACGGGGTGCATCAGGATGGTGATACGAGTGATGCTATTACTATTGCTTCGGTTGAAACACTAGAACCCGTGTTGATTGAATCAACACCCTCTCAGTCAATAGAAACCACCGTTGTGGTTGATGAAGAGGAATCCTCTGATGAGGTGATGACCGGTAAAGATGCGGTGGATGTTTCAGACGGTGGTGTGAGTCCTTTATTATTACTCGGTGGTGTAGCACTGATCGGTGGTGGTATTGCTGTGTTAACGAGTGATGATAATAGTTCCGATGATGTTTCATTGGATGATGGTATTGATCGGGATACTGTCACGCTCGATGGAGCTGCATTACCAGGCGCAAGGCTATCCGTAGTTGCAGTGGCTCGCGATTCAGAAGGCGAGGTTGTTTCAGAAAGCACTGAGATTACGGAGGTGAACTGGCACACGGGAGAT
>JABABC010000177.1 GCA_014238445.1 Coxiellaceae bacterium | reverse complement strand
GTGGGTGAGTTCCCAATGTGGATAATAGGCTAGCCAAACTGCCACGGCGCCGCAGAAAGCCCCGAGTGTTTGAGCGATCATAATTTTAATGGCGGTCAGTAATGGCCAGAATCCCAGAAAGTATTTTGCCAGCGTCACTGCAGGATTGATCTCAGCACCTTCTGCCCCCGCAGAGCGTGCGACAAAAACACCTAAGCAAACCGCGACGAACCACCCGGTTGCAATCACTATCCATCCGCCGCCTTCACCTTTGCTTTTGGTCAGCACAGTGTTAGCAACAACACCACCACCAAAGATAATCAAGATGAAAGTACCTAGAAATTCACCGAATAAATCATGCGGCATGGTCACGCTCCATGTTGTTTGTGTGTTAATCACCGTGGGATTTTTCAACAGTGATCGTGCGCTTATCATATGGGTGTGAGTGATAAGACGCAATAAAAAACAGGTGCTTACTTGATTAATGGTGGAGGAGGTCGATACAATGCCTATGGATCTTCAACCTAGGAATGATGATGTCTCAGAATAGACTACTGAAACTGGTCATGTTTCTTGTGATTATTGTGGTGCTGCTTGGTGTGGTGATTTTATGGCAAAAACCGCATTGGGTTCCTGCGGCAGTGCAGCCATCTCAGGAGTTACCTCCACCTGTGCCGATTGATATCAGCAATCAACCAACGATGGGTTCTAAAGCTGCGCCTATTCAAATAGTGTCGTTTGAAGATTTTAAATGCATGAATTGCCGTTTTTTTGATGTTCAATTGTTACCTTGGCTGATACAAGAATATGTTAAGCCAGGTAAGGCCAGTTACACCGCTATCACGGTGTCTTTTTTGCCAGACTCCATGCAAGCGGCAGTCGCTGCGCGTTGTATCTATCAACAAAATCCACAGCAGTTTTTCGCTTTTTCTGATGTATTATTTCATAATCAGGGCGATGAGATGACGAATTGGGCAAATACCGCTAAATTGTTGCAATGGTCTAATCAGCTAAAGGGTATTGATCATGAGGCATTTTCAGCTTGTTTGCTCGACACCCATACGGTGAATACGGTTATTAAAAATACGCAGTATGGAATGGATATCATGGGTGGTTCTTTGTCGACACCTGCAGTGTATATCAATGGGGTCCTAGTGCGCCCGCTGACTCAACAGCATATCAAAGAAGTTATTCGATTATCACCGAAGCATCAGGAGGCTTTATGAAACATCATGCTCAAGTATCACAATGGTTTTTGTTCGTTGCCTGGTTGATTGCTTTGTGTGCGATGCTGTTTTCTTTGTATAACAGTGAAGTCATGGGTGTGTCAGTGTGTCATTTATGTTGGTATCAGCGTATTTGTTTATACCCCTTGGTGTTAATACTGGGTGTCGGAGCTTTTGACGGCGATGTTAGGGTGGTGCGTTATGCGGTGGGTTTGCCCTTGATTGGCGCGGTCTTTGCGTTATACCAGTATTTGGAGCAAATGATTCCAGGTTTTTCGCCCATTAATATCTGCACTGTCGGTGGTGATTGCAGTGTGGTGCATTTTAAATGGTTCGGATTTATCACGTTCCCGTTATTAAGCTTGGCGGCTTGTGTATTGATTGTGTTGCTGCTGTGGTTAGCTAAAGCCACAGAGAGCCGCCGGACAGTCAACTGATAAACGTTATACGGTAACGCGTGTAAAATGATCATCCTGGAACTGGTATTTAATCGGCTCGCCAGTGGCGATTTCTAATGACAAGACGGCTTCTTGGGTTAATTGTTCTAACTCCATGACAATGGATCGGAGTGAGTTCCCATGTGCGCTGATTAATAGGTTTTTGCCATCGCGTAAGGCCGGAAGAATGGTTTGCTGAAAGAAGGGGATGGTTCTGGCTGCTGTCATTTTTAGGCTTTCCCCATTAGGAGGGGGGACATCAAAGCTGCGGCGCCAGATATGGATTTGATCAGCGCCAAATTTTTCACGAGCTTCGTCTTTATTCATACCTTGTAAGTCACCGTAATAACGTTCATTGAGTTGCCAGCAGGTATACATCGGTATGCAGAGCGCCTCTGTGGGTTTTGAATGCAGTTGATCCCAGTGACTGTGATTGCCTTCTGGGTTAGCACTGATCAGTGTTGGGATGCGTTGAGCATGATGTCTCTGCATAATAAGGCTGGCGGTTTGTTGAGCGCGCAGTAATGTGGAGGTGTAAATCAGGTCAATGGGTTCTTGGGCGAGTTGTTGACCTGCGTGTTGTGCTTCTTCATAACCTTGTTCAGAGAGGGGGATATTGACCCAGCCAGTGAATAGGTTGGCTTTGTTCCAGAGTGATTGTCCATGACGAATGAGAATAAGTTGGCTCATGATGAATCCTTGATTAATAAATCACTAGTAATTTAAGCTCGCCATTGTATCATGGCGACTGTGTGCTGCAATTGAAAAAGAGAATTCGTAATGTCAGTTCTAGGCATTGAAACATCGTGTGATGAAACAGCTGTGGCTATCTATGATGGCCAGCGCGGCTTGTTAGCGCATCAAATTTACAGTCAAATACCGCTTCACGCCCAATATGGTGGGGTAGTGCCTGAGTTGGCTTCTCGAGATCATGTCCGAATGATTATGCCCTTGATCGAGCAAGTCATGGGCGAAGCGGAGTGCGCGCCAGGTGACATGACAGGTATAGCTTATACCCGTGGGCCAGGATTGATGGGCGCTTTGATGGTGGGTGCTGCGGTTGGGAGAAGTTTAGCTTATGCCTGGGGTGTACCCGCTGTGGGTGTTCACCATATTGAGGCACATTTAATGGCGGTCATGTTAGAAGACAATCCGCCAACCTATCCATTTGTCACGTTAATTGTTTCGGGTGGCCATACATTACTGGCAGAGGTAATAGGACTTGGGCAGTATCATTTATTAGGTGAAACGTTGGATGATGCGGTGGGTGAGGCTTTTGATAAGACAGCGAAATTACTTGGGTTGCCGTACCCTGGAGGGCCAGCATTAGCTGAATTGGCAACACAAGGCACACCAGGTGTGTTTGATTTGCCACGCCCTATGGTGAACCGTCCGGGTTTAGATTTTAGTTTTAGTGGTTTAAAAACACGGGTGATGCAAGTGTGTCAGCAAGCTTCCAAGGATCAGCAAACACGTGCAGATATTGCACATGCTTTTGAGGCTGCCATTGTGGATACTTTGGCGATTAAATGTCGACGTGCACTGAAGGAGACCGGCGCGAAGCGGTTAGTGGTAGCTGGCGGTGTGAGTGCTAATCAAGCACTTCGTTGTCAGCTTCAGGCGATGTGCCAAGCGCAGAGTGCCAGTGTGTATTTTCCAAGGCATGAATATTGTACAGACAATGGTGCAATGGTTGCTTATACAGGTTATTTGCGTTTGTCAGCAGGTCAACGTGATGGGTTGCATCTTCAACCCATAGCACGCTGGCCTGTGTGTGACTTATCTCCGCCGAGCGTGTCTGAATAAGAGGGTGATTAGAAATTAATTTTCGATTCTTTACCTTGCTTTAGACGATCAATATTATCTTTATGTTTCCATACAATCACGGCTAATATCAGCAGCATGGGGAAAAAGTAAGCCGGGTGGTGAAAAATCAGCATGAGGATGGCACCTGCTGCGATGGCAATTAATGAGGCCAGTGAGGCATAGCGGGTGACATAAGCCACTACAATCCAGACTACGGCTGTACTTAAGCCTGTAATGATGCTCAATCCCAGTAAGCCGCCAATGGCTGTGGCAACACCTTTTCCTCCTTTGAAGCTAAAGAAGATTGGGAATATGTGACCCATGACGGCAACGAATGCGACTAATCCTAGCATGGCACCCTCCACTCCCAGTAAGCGTGCAATGATCACCGCAACAAAACCTTTGAGGATGTCGCCGATTACAGCAAAGAGGGCTGGTTTCTTGCCGGCAGTGCGTAAAAGATTTGTTGCACCTGCATTGCCTGAGCCTTCTGTGCGGGGGTCTGGGGACTTAAAGATGCGTGCAGTGATAATGGCGGAGGATAGTGAGCCGAGCAGGTAACTAATGATTAATGCGAAAAAAGCTGTCATGGGATGAATTCCTTTTATTTTTAACACCTTATGATAGATAAAAAGGCTCAGTCTGTCCATGAATATTGAATAAAGCTTAATGTCGTATTAGTTATGTTTTTAGTACTAAAAAGGGGGTGGCTAGGGATGTTCTTTTAGGAATATATCAGTATTATGCACGCGGTTGGCGATATATCATTTTAATAGATTTATGAAGAGGTAGGTGCTATGCGGGTACTGCAAGGCGGCGGCAATTGGTGGTTAAGTTCAAGTGTTCATGAGCTGAAAAACAGGGGTA
The DNA here is from genome assembly GCA_014238445.1 of Coxiellaceae bacterium. GTDB lineage: Bacteria > Pseudomonadota > Gammaproteobacteria > Coxiellales > Coxiellaceae > UBA9148. The sequence continues at coordinate 2,009 of JABABC010000177.1, read as the reverse complement.
ACCCCAGTGAGAGTGAATTACGTCAAAAAACAGTTAAGTTGGAGCAATGTTTGAAGCTCAAAGAGCAATTGACATTTGAGCTCAGTTTAGTGACAAAGTCCTTGGAAGAATGGGGTCGTCCATTACAATTTTTGCTTGAAGAAGAGCAGGCTTTAAAACAACGACAAGTAACTTTACATGCACAGTTAGAACAGGCATCAGATGAAATCACTGGGTTACAAGAAATGATTCCATTTCCTTCTTTATCACGGTAAAGCCTAGTCAAATACGTGACCATGCTCTGAAATGTTTTCATCTTTACCTGCAGCCTCTGTTAAAGCGGCTACATTATTTTTGGTAAAGAAACCATCAAAGTGGTGGCAGCGTTCCACGTACTCTGTTATCAGCATGGAGTATTTGGATCGTTTCGAGAAGATTTGTTTCAAGTCGGGAGAATCAGTGCATTCACCCACGACGTGCGCTAAGAACGGTATGCCTTGTTCTTTCATGGTTGTGACAACGTAATCAACGTTTTTCATCCCGCTGCCGTGATCGCCATCCTGAACTTCATGAGCAATGTGGTGCATGCGAGGCCCCAGGTTGCGAACAAAGTCTTCAGTCGGCATCGGTGTTCCATGAAAAGCATTGACAAAGAAGGGCGTGTTGTTTGCTGTGAATACTTTCGCTGGAGATTGGCGGTCATTATCAATCGTTGGGCAACGATTAACATTAGTCGATGAGTTCATGCTGTCAATGTTGTAAGCACCCCAGAAGTAATAATTAGAACACGTCATGAGTTCTAATATAGCAAATTCACGTGAGCTACTGAGTACGCGAGTTGCCATGTGATCAACACCTAATAGGAGATCATTAAATCCATGCTCATGATAAAACTGATTAACCCGATCGAGTTTGACTTGATCGTCACTGTCTAGTTCAAAGCGTTTCCCGAGCTCTAAGCTGTCTAAATCATCCATGGTGGCATCGGTGTATGCAAAGCGATTGTGTGTGTAGACCGAGGGCACTGTGAATTTAAAGTTTTTGTCATCAAATAGGGCATTGATGGATTCATTGGCTGTATGAAATTGGATATCATGGGATTGTATGATCTTCACCGTTTCATTAAGGTTTGAGCAATGAAAAATTTCTCCAATATAGCGAGCATTAGGGTGTTTAGCACTGACTGGATACAGGGAATTCATGCGCGTGCTTTCATCAGTGTAGTCGTAACGTAGAGGCTCTAGAATAAAATACAGTGGTGTATCATCCGTATTTTTCAAAATATAAATATTATGTGTTGTGTTCATATACCCCACGAGAAATCGATAAGGTGTCATGAGGTAGAGTTCTTTGAGGTAGTCAATCGCATGATCACAGTCTACTTGAATGACTAAAGCACGCACCTGTCCGACTAATTCGTTCAGCCCTGTGCTAGTGCGCCAATCGTATATTTTAGGGAGGTATTCGTGGAAAAAATCGGTATTTTCTTTATCGCCTTGAATGGTGTAATTGTGATAATCAAAGGTCATGGTGCTCTCCTGTGTGGTGATAGGACCTATTGTAGTCATTTTTTTAGTGAATGTTGATGTTTTCTGTAAAAATTATTACTTATCAGTTAGTTGCAGATAATTTCCTATCCATGGTGTGCCGTTCAAGCTTTTGATTTCATGATCGCACTTGCTTTAAGTGTGACTTAAGAAAAATAACAGTTTTTTTCATGCTTTTAAGTTTATTTTAAGCGAGTCTTCACTTTTCCTTAATATTACATCGGTATCATCGCGGCTTGTATTTAAAGACGCTCTATTAGTGAACGTCATCAGGTGAGGCGGGTAATGACTTATAACGATTTTTTAAAAAATATGGGATTGGAAAAATCTTTTAATGCACTAGTACGCAGTCTAAAAAAATCTTTGACTACGTTGCAGACGCTACAAGAAAATAGGGGTCGGGAGTTCCTGCTTGCTATGAATCGTGGTGCCACCAGTACTGGGAGCGGTTATCAGTCACTCACTGCATCGTTAGCAGCATTT
>JABABC010000223.1 GCA_014238445.1 Coxiellaceae bacterium | reverse complement strand
TTAGTATACCCTGACACCTTAGTCGGTACTGATAGCCACACCACCATGATCAATGGTCTTGGCGTACTGGGCTGGGGTGTGGGTGGTATTGAAGCGGAAGCTGCCATGTTAGGACAACCTATCTCAATGCTCATCCCTGAAGTCATTGGCTTTCATTTAACCGGCGAACTCAAACCTGGCGTCACAGCCACTGACTTGGTACTCAGAGTCGTAGAGGAACTGCGCTTAAAAGGCGTCGTCGGTAAATTTGTTGAATTCTTTGGCCCAGGCCTCGTTAAACTTCCTCTGGCAGACCGAGCCACCTTAGCCAACATGGCACCAGAGTACGGTGCCACCTGTGGTTTTTTCCCTATTGATAAAGAAACCATTAAGTATCTCAAACTCTCCAACCGCGATGCTGAGCACATTGCGATCGTAGAGGCTTACGCTAAAGCTCAAGGCATGTGGTATGACCCAAACACCCCTGACCCGATCTTTACAGATACCGTTCAACTGGACATGGCTGATGTTGAGCCCAGCTTAGCTGGCCCTAAACGCCCACAAGATCGTGTATCACTACAAAACATGCCATCCGCTGCCAAGGAGGTATTGGAAACACTCAATAAGTCCAAAGAAGCCCAGCAAGCCTTTCCCGCAGAAGCTGATTTCTCCATGCATCACGGTGATATTGTTATTGCTGCTATTACTAGCTGCACGAACACCTCCAACCCTAGCGTCATGCTAGCGGCTGGCTTAGTCGCCCAAAAAGCCATTGACTTAGGTCTCACCGTTAAGCCATGGGTAAAAACCTCGCTTGCACCCGGGTCGAAAGTGGTTACAGACTACCTGAAAACCACCCACCTACTCAAACCACTGGAACAGCTTGGCTTTGATTTAGTCGGCTATGGCTGTACCACGTGCATCGGAAACTCCGGACCATTACCAATCACGGTTTCAGATACCATCAAGAAAAATGACATTGTGGCCTGCTCTGTATTATCCGGCAATCGAAACTTTGAAGGTCGCATCCACCCCTTAGTACAAGCTAACTGGCTTGCGTCGCCACCACTCGTGGTCGCATTTGCTATCGCCGGTAACATCAATATTGATTTAACTAAAGAGCCCTTAGGTAAAAATGCTGCAGGTGAACCTATCTTCCTAACAGATATCTGGCCCTCCCCTCAAGAAGTCAGTGCTGCCGTATCACAGGTGAATCAAACCATGTTTGCGACACAATACGCTAATATTTTTGATGGCGAACCCCAATGGCAATCATTAGATGTCGCAGAAACATCCACGTACCAATGGCAAGAGGATTCCACCTATATTCGTCATGTACCGTTCTTCGAAGGTATGACAGCAACTCCTCCTGCACTCAAAAATGTTGCAGAAGCCAAGATACTTGCCTTACTAGGGGACAGTGTTACAACAGACCATATCTCTCCAGCTGGCGCTATCAAATCCGACAGCCCTGCAGGTCAGTATTTGCAATCTAACGGCATTCATCCCAAAGATTTTAACTCTTACGGATCTCGCCGAGGTAACCATGAGGTGATGGTGCGCGGTACATTTGCCAATATTCGTATCCGAAATGAAATGGTACCGGGTATTGAAGGTGGCTTCACCAAACATACCTCTTCGAGTGAGCCCATGCCAATCTATGATGCAGCCATGCTCTACCAACAAAAAAACACACCACTGGTTGTGATTGCCGGTAAAGAGTACGGCACGGGATCTTCACGTGACTGGGCTGCTAAGGGGACTTTACTCTTAGGTGTTAAAGCCGTCATTGCAGAAAGTTTTGAACGCATCCACCGATCCAACTTAATTGGGATGGGAGTACTACCACTGCAATTCACAGGCAATGATTCACGATTATCATTAAAACTCGATGGTAGTGAAACGATTTCTATTGATGGCATAGAAGACGCATCGTTTGGCCCAAAAGTCGAACTCCCAGTGACAATCACTCACCCCACACATGGCACTCAAACGATCACTGTACTATCACGCATTGATACAGAAAAAGAAGCCGACTACTACCGCCATGGCGGTATCTTACAATACGTGTTACGTAAAATTCTTAACAACCCTGTATCGACTTAAGCGCACTCATAACGTACCACAGCACCATCAACAGTGCTGTGGTACGTGATTGTGTACCTCCACACTACTGTGATGTCTGACATAATTTTTCACTTCAAAAAATGAGGGAACGAAGCAATCGCTTCGCCATGCTCCCATGTAACGTTGCAAATCAACGGATGGCATGAGCTCAGGAAGCTCCCGCCCCAGCAGGTCACATAGAGTGATAAACAGAAGACACATCAGGCCCTAAAGTTATGAGGCAGTGCATTTAGCCATTGGGAACCTTAATCATTAGGAAGAAATAAATGAAATTGGTGTTGCCCCACTGATATAACCGACTAAATGCTCAATATCCTCTTGTTGAGCATCTAACATAAAATTATTCACATCACCAATAGAGATCAAACCAAAGACCTGACCTTCTTCAATCACAGGCAAATGCCTGACGCGCTCGTTATTAATAATCTGCATTGCTTGGCTCGCCATCGTATCTTGACGAATCGTGGGGAATTCCTGACACATAATGTTAGAAACGAGTGTTGTGGTAACATCCAATCCCTCAGCAACCACAATTCGAGCCAGGTCACGTTCATACAGAATACCCAGCAACCGATCCCCATCCAGCACTAACAATGACCCAACACCATGCTGTTTCAATGCAATCGCGCCCGCTTGAATGGTAGCAGCATGATCGATAGAGAAAACGGTTGACCCTTTCCTCTCTAATAATTGTTTTACGGTGATATCCACGACACTCTCCTTGTACTCAGTACTAACCTATCCATGAAATAAGACTATACTAAGGCTTAGCCTGAGTAGGATCAATAACCAAAACAGTGTAAAAAATAACCATCCCGGGCAAGACTACTGTCGCATATGTGCCTAAATAACACTAAAGTGCCAGCAAAATACGCTAAAATTCAATAAAAAAAAACAACCTTATGGACACCACAAAGAAAATACGGCACAATCTTCGCTTAATCAACAGGCATGCTCATAATCATACCCACAATAAAGGAGATCAAACAGCTTGTTACAGACAGCAAGTCATCCTATCAGCCTTGCCTCTGCTTATCCAGCTCATACCGCCACCCAAACCATCAACTCACTCATTAAACAGGAACCCCATGGATACACGACGCATTAAAAAACTGATCGAATTAGTCAAAGAAACCGGCATAGGCGAACTAGAAGTCAAATCGGGTGATGACTCGGTAAGAATCCTATGTCAAAACAGCACACCAACAGCAATCATATCAACCTCCCCAGTCACTGCACCCATTATGACAGCACCACCTCCCGCTGCTGCTAGCACACCCGCTTCAACCCCTAAAACGACACCCACCAACAATACCGATGGCTATAGACAAAAGTCGCCCATGGTAGGTACA
>JABABC010000111.1 GCA_014238445.1 Coxiellaceae bacterium | reverse complement strand
TGCTTGCCCATGCTGTTGAATCTCAAACAGCGTGTCATGGTCAGGCTGTGGGGGTGGGTGGTGGTGAAAGTAGGTATTCGGTTCGATGGTGAGTTGGTACCAAGAAAGATGTTCCAGTGGGTACTGTAAGGCCTGCTGTAAATCATTACAGGCTTGCTCTGGTGTTTGATGGGAGAGCCCGTGCATTAAATCGATGTTGATGCGTTTAAACCCTGCGTCGATTGCGCCCTGAATAGCGTGATGTGCTTGCTGTGGATTATGAATGCGACCCAGTCTTTTTAATTGATCATTATCAAAACTCTGAATGCCAATAGAGAGCCGGTTAATCGGTGTTTCAGACAAGGCTAAAAGATATTCTGTTGTGAGGCTCCCAGGATTGCACTCCATCGTGATTTCAATGTCTTTATCGAATGTGAACAAGGTCGCGAGTTGCTTGTGGAGTTTGTGCAGAGTATGAGTGGAGAACAAACTGGGGGTCCCGCCGCCTAAAAATATCGTCTTAATCGGGCGGCCTTGAGCCCAGTGAGCTTGATGTGTAGCGTCATCGATCAGCGATGCGAGGTAAGCTGCTTCATCAATGGGGGCGCGTTTCGCATGGGAATTGAAGTCGCAGTAGGGGCATTTTTGTGTGCACCAAGGAAAGTGGATATAGAGACTGAGTGGAATCGATGAAGGTTTGATCATAACGGCGACAGTGTAGGTGGGAAAATGCGAGATAACAAGGGATATCCGGTTATAAATGGTGTTGATTCGTGTGTAAATATGAAATAATGCGCCTAATTTGATGTGAGAGTGATGTATGAAAGTGTGTAAGGTATTATCAATTATCAGTGGCGTTGTGATGGGGTTAACATTGGCATCATTGCACGCTGAGCCGGCTACAGCGCCTTGGCAGCAAGATGTGGCGCCAGCCCAATCTCATGTGCTGGCCATGACGCAGTCGGTGCAGAATTTCTCTAGCGAATACATCAACCCGATGGTGTATGCGAATGCGCATACGATACAAGCTTCTCCGCATTATGCACAACAGCTCTGTCACCTTCCTGGCTATCATTGCCGTGCGATAAAACCTGGGGATTCCTGGGCAAGTTTATGGCCAAACTATTCACAACGACAAATGATCATGCGTTTAAATCGCACGAATGTCGCTTTATCGTATTTAAGCTGGGTGGTGGTGCCAGATAATATCAACCATCTCAATTACATGGCACTGTCTCCCATGCCTTATTTTCGTGAGCCTACTGGGCATAAGGAAATTGTGGTGAATCTCGGTTTGTATGCGTTTGGTGCGTACGATGATACGGGTAAATTGGCGTACTGGGGACCGGCAACTAGCGGTGCAATGGTTTGCCCAGATACCTCCTCTAAGTCCTGTCAGACTGTAGTCGGGCAATTTAAAGTGTATCGGAAACAAGGCAAGGCCTGTATTTCGCACACTTATCCGATTGAAACGCACGGTGGTGCGTCTATGCCGTATTGTATGCATTTCTATAAAGGCTTTGCGATCCATGGTTCCACATTGGCTGGCTTTTATAATCACAGTCAGGGTTGTGTTCGGTTATTCTATGATGATGCAAAATGGCTGAACGAAGAGTTTGCGCAAGTGGGTACCTCCATTATTGTACAACCTACGTAGTCTCATTATCGTGTATGGGTATTCCACCAAGGAAAAGGTTTGAAAAAAACATTACCTCAGATATTGAATAGATCGTGTGTCGCAAAAACACGGTTATTTACTGTGGAAAATGTGCAGCTCGAATTTTCCAACGGTGTGAAGCGTGATTATGAGCGTTTTTCGGGGGTGTCGAATAGTTCCGTTATCATTATTCCTGTGATAGACGATGTGGTGTTATTAGTGCGTGAATACGCGGTAGGTCTTGAGCAATACACCTTGCAATTTCCAGCCGGAAGAATCGATGGCAGCGAGTCGCCGGAAGCTGCTGCCAATCGAGAGTTGATGGAAGAGGTGGGTTTTGGTGCGCGACATGTAACAGTTTTAAAACGCACGGCGATTTCGCCTAGTTATTCTTCAGCACAATCTTATCTGGTATTGGCAGAAGCTTTGTATCCGGAACAAGCGCAAGGTGATGAGCCTGAGCCGTTAGAAGTGGTGCGATGGTCCTTGAATGATTTAGAGGCATTATTAGAGCATCCTGAGTTTGTTGGCGCTCGAAGTATCGCTGCTTTATTGTATCTTTACCGGAGGGTGCATGCAGCTCAATAAAGCTTTGCTAGAGTCTGTGGTGGCACATGTCTATGCGGCAGGTGAGCAGCTGATGGCGCTATTAGATCAAGATCAACCTTTCAATGTGCGCACTAAGCCTGATTCCACTCCGGTGACCGATGCGGATATTGAGTTGGATCGATGGATGCAATCACGTTGGCTAACGCATTTTCCCGCTGTGCCTATTGTATCTGAAGAGTCGCCTATCCCTGCTTTTTCAGAGCGACAGCAATGGGAATGGTCGTGGTGCATTGACCCGATTGATGGCACGCGAGGCTTAATTGAAAATACGGATGAGTATTGCATTAATGTGGCTTTAATCCATCTGCATCGGCCAGTTTTGGGTGTTATTTATGCGCCGGCTAAGCATCGATGTTATGCGGCGCTTAAAGGGCAGGGTGCTTTTATGGAGGTGTCCGGTGTGCGACAACCGTTAATGAAACCCGTGCAGACGCCTGATCGCATGGGTTGGTTAACTGGGCATGTGCGTGATTCGCATTGGCTGGCTCGACTTGCTGCATTACCTCATGCTTCATGGCAGCCTTGTTACAGTGCGATTAAATTTGGCTATTTAGCAGAAGGGTTAGCGCATGCATACCCCAAAGTTGGACCAACCTCAGAATGGGATGTGGCCGCTGGTCAAATTATATTGGAAGAGGTCGGTGGTGCCGTGCTTGATTTTGAGGGCAATCCATTGCAGTATAACGCGAAAGAATCACTGGAGAATCCCCATTTTTTGGCGGTGAGTCGAGCAGAGCAGTTTGATGATTGCCTGCATGAATTAGCATTAGTTAGGAGAATGATATGAATCAACGTGTTCGAGTGGCTGTCACAGGTGCAGCAGGTCAAATTGGTTATGCTTTATTATTTCGTTTGGCCAGTGGCCAGGTATTTGGCCCTGATGTTGATGTGGAGCTGAATTTATTAGAAATTGAGCCGGCATTACCCGCGCTAGAAGGTGTGGTGATGGAGCTGAATGATTGTGCGTTTAAAACACTCAAAGGCTTACGGATCACCTCTGACCCAAAAGTGGCGATGGATGGTGTGAACTACGCGGCATTGATTGGATCTTTTCCTCGTAAAAAAGGTATGGAACGTTCTGACTTATTAGAAAAAAATGGCGCTATTTTTAAAGAGCAAGGTGCTGCAATTAATGCTACTGCAGCCGATGGTGTAAAGGTATTTGTTGTCGGTAATCCGTGTAATACGAATGCCTTGATCGCTATGCACCATGCGCCCGATGTGCCCCGTTCCCAATTTTTTGCTATGACCATGTTAGATCAAAACCGTGCAACGGCACAGTTAGCAATGAAAGCGGGTGTAGACATTGCGGATGTGAATCACATGGTGATCTGGGGTAATCACTCAGCAACACAGTATCCTGACTTTTATCAAGCAACGATTAAAGGCCAGTCAGTGGTTGATGTTATTCATGATGAAGACTGGTTACAGACAACGTTTATTGAAACGGTTCAGCAACGTGGTGCGGCTGTCATTGCGGCGCGTGGTGCTTCATCGGCAGCTTCTGCAGCTAATGGAGTGGTTGATGGTTTGGCTGCTTTGCATAACGACACACCGGCAGGGGGTTGCTACTCCATGAGTTGTTGTTCCGAATGGCAGTACGGTGTCGATGAGGGGCTGATTTTTTCATTCCCATGCCGCACAGACGGTGGTGTGATTCAGGTTGTTCAAGGCATGGAGCACTCGGCTTTTGGTCAAGAAAAATTTCAACGGACATTAGATGAGCTGCGTGAAGAGAAAAAAGCTGTACAAGCATTAGGGTTAATTGCCTGATAGGCGTCATGCATGATTGGATAGTGAGTTAATTTAAACGATAACAGAAGGAATAATGATGGCAGAGAACGTTGAAGACCTAACCGTGGCTTATACCGAAGGTGATATTGAAACAGTCAAAGAATTGGATAAGAAAATTTTAACCAAAGGTGCTTGGGCAACCGTTATTTTTAAATTTCAAAGTTGGGATAATGGTAAGAATGCCTACACTCCGGTTAAATACACCATTCGCCGTTATCAAAAACGTAACGGTGTGTATCAGGCCAAGTCTAAGTTCAATATTTCCAGTAATGATCAAGCACAAAAGATCATTGGCGCGTTGAATGAATGGTTAGCGGAAGAAGAAACTAACGCTGACGATTAGCACTATTTTTTGTTCAGTGGTTGTATCGCAAGCGTTTAAGGATTATGACCTAAAGGGCCTTGAGTAAAGTTCAGGCGTTATTGCTTCCCTGCTGTTCCGGGTCATGTCTATGTGCGCATCAAAATCTTCTATTGTTGATTTAATCCTGTTGATCAGTGCGTCGCTTTGAGAGGTGTCTTGAAATAATAAGGCCAATCTGTTGAGAGTGTTGCGTGGTGTTTCAATGATGCTTTTGATCGC
>JABABC010000072.1 GCA_014238445.1 Coxiellaceae bacterium | reverse complement strand
TGATGACAATATCCTCATCCATTGCCGGAATCGGCTCTTTTTTGCCAGAGCAGGTCATTACGAATCATGATTTAGCGGAAACGCTGAATACCTCGGATGAATGGATCATGCAACGTGTGGGAATTGCTCAACGCCAAATAGTATCTGAAGGTGAGACAACCTCCATGATGGCTGTTGAGGCCGCCAAGCATGCTTTAGAAGATGCTGGCTTAGTAGCGAATGATATTGATATGGTGATTGTCGCCACGGCAACTTCAGAATACTGTTTCCCCAGTGTGGCCTGTATGGTTCAGCGTGAATTAGGTATGACTAATGGGTGCCCAGCTTTTGATATATCTGCAGCGTGTGCGGGATTTATTTATGGTTTGAGTATCGCCGATCAATACCTTCGATCGGGTGCTGCGGGTCATGTGCTAGTCATTGGTGCTGAGGCGCTATCCAAGTATGTCGATTGGAAAGACCGCTCAACGTGTATCTTATTTGGTGATGGAGCGGGTGCTTTGGTGCTACAGGCATCGGAAAAGCCGGGTATTTTAGCCACTAAGATTCATGCTTTAGGTGAGCATGTCGATTTGCTGTATGCCAAAAACTCTCACTGGTCACCAGGGGTTCAGTCAACGCTCAAAATGAATGGGTCTGATATTTTTAAATTGGCTGTCACAAAACTGAATGAAATTATTGATGAAACCTTAGCGCTGGCAGGCATGCATCAAGGAGACGTAGACTGGTTGATTCCCCATCAGGCTAATATGCGCATCATTAAAGCTATTGCAAAACGACTGGCTTTACCGGAGGAGCGGGTTATTTTAACGATAAAAGAGCATGCGAATACGTCATCGGCCTCTGTGCCATTAGCATTTGATGTGGCTGTTAAGTCAGGTAAAATTCAGCGCGGTGATACGGTCATGCTGGAAGCCTTTGGCGCAGGTTTGGCTTGGGGTGCGGTGTTATTAACGTACTAGTCATGCTGGCGAATCGCAGGATAAGGAGTTACAAATGTCTCAATGGGCAATGATTTTTCCAGGTCAGGGGTCACAATCAGTAGGCATGCTACAGGAAATAGCAGGTGAGTATCCTGTCATATCATCCACTTTTGATCATGCTTCGCAACGACTTGGTTATGATGTGTGGTCATTAGTGTCTGAAGGACCTGTGGAGCAGCTGAATCAAACGGTGTACACGCAGCCTGCGCTCTATGTCGTTGAGTATGCATTATGGCAATGTTGGTGTGAAGCCACTTCATGGCGCCCAGCCTATTTAGCAGGGCATAGTTTAGGTGAATATTCAGCTTTAGCCTGTGCGGGTGTATTTTCTTTTGAAGAAGGTTTGGATTTGGTCGTTACACGCGCTACCGCTATGCAATCAGCATCACCAAAAGGGCAGGGCGCCATGGCAGCCATTATTGGGTTGACTGATGATCAAGTCGTTATGATTTGCCAAGCTTGTGCGGCAGGTGACGTGTTGAGTCCTGCGAATTGGAATGCGGTTGGGCAAGTGGTTTTAGCGGGCCATCAGGCTGCTATTGAGCGTGCGATTCAGATGGCGTTAGCTGAAGGCGCAAAAATAGCTAAGCATTTACCAGTGAGTGTGCCTTCTCATTGTGCATTGATGCAGCCTGCTGTTGAGGCGTTGACAGATCAGTTGCAGGCGATGACCCTGCATCAACCACAGATACCGGTGATTCATAATGCTGATGTGAAGGTGCATTCTGATAGTGATGCAATTCGTCATGCTTTGGTGCAGCAATTAACAGGGTCGGTTCAATGGGTTCGAACCATTGAGTGCTTGCGGGATAATGATGTGACTCATTTGGTTGAATGTGGTCCGGGTAAAGTATTAGCTGGGTTGGTCAGGCGGATTGATCGTCAAATGACCACGTGGCCTTTCAATACATCAGAACAGTTATTAATGGTTAAACAACATATGGCAGAGGTAAACGCATGAACTGGGAAGGTAAAGTGGCCTTAGTGACAGGGGCGTCTCGCGGAATTGGGCAGGGTGTTGCGGCTGAATTAGCACGCTTAGGGGTAACCGTAGTAGGTACTGCGACAACTGAGGCAGGCGCTGAGGGTATCACACAAGCACTCTCATCAGCACCCAGTGCAGGTAAGGGGTGTGTGTTAGATGTGCGTGATACGGAGTCTGTTAAAGCGCTATTCGCAGAGATGAAGTCTAGTGTGGGGGTGCCATCTATTTTAGTCAATAATGCGGGCATTACAGATGATGCTATTTTTTTACGGATGCGTGAAGAGCAATGGGATGCTGTGATAGATGCTAATTTAAATTCATTATATCGTGTGACGAAATTAGCGTTAAAAGGGATGTTACGCTCACGGTGGGGGCGAATTATTAATATTGCATCGGTAGTTGCTCAAACCGGTAATCCGGGCCAAGCTAATTACTGCGCTGCAAAGGCTGGTATGTTGGGCTTTACGAAATCGTTAGCGTTGGAAATGGCGGCGTATGGCATTACTGTAAATGCGGTTGCACCAGGATTTATTGATACGCAAATGACACAGGATTTAACAGAAGAACAGCGGGGCGCTGTGTTATCGCAAGTACCCATGAAGTCTATTGGTGCCGTTGAAGATATTGCGCATGCTGTTCGTTTTTTAGCATCAGACGAGTCTAAATACGTGACTGGTCATACCTTGAACGTGAATGGAGGGATGTGTTTAGTCTAAGAAATTTTGCTTGCAAGATTTTTTTGAGGCATTACACTGATGAAACTATTTTAAACTAAAGAGGATGAAAATCATGAGTGATACTATCGATAGCCGAGTGATGCAGATTGTCAGTGAACAGTTGGGTGTGAATGCTCAAGACGTCACAATGACCTCATCGTTTGTTGATGATTTAGGTGCGGATTCACTGGATACAGTTGAATTAGTGATGGCTTTAGAAGAAGAGTTCAACATTGAAATCCCTGACGAGGAAGCTGAAAAAATCACAACCATTCAACACGCGGTTAATTTTATCAATTCAGCTGATGAATAAGTTTGCTTAATAGTGAACGTGCAGTTAAGGAGTAGGTGGTGAAAAGACGTGTTGTCATAACAGGCTTAGGTTGTGTGTCTCCTTTAGGAAATACAGTCCCCGATCTTTGGCAAGCTATTCAAGCGGGTCAAAGTGGCGTGAGTTTAATTGATCACTTTGATTCGTCAGGCTTCCCTACACGCTTCGCAGCAACGATTAAAGCGTTTAATGCATCACTAACGTTATCGCCAAAAGAAACGCGGCGCATGGATTTATTTATTCAATATGCTGTGGAAGCTGCTCGTCAAGCGGTTATTGACGCTGGGTTACCTGAATGCCCGGAGGCTTTTAATGACCGTTGTGGTGTTGCTATCGGTTCAGGCGTAGGTGGCTTGCAGGTGATCGAAGATAATGCTAAGAAGTTATTTGACTCTGGGCCTCGTAAGATTTCACCTTTTTTTATTCCTGGCTTAATTATCAATATGGCTTCGGGTTATATCTCGATGAAATATAAAATGCGAGGTCCTAACCTATCGATAGTGAGTGCTTGCGCATCATCTACACATGCCTTAGGTCATGCTGCCCGAATGATTGAATACGGCGATGCTGACATGATGATTACTGGGGGTGCTGAAAAAGCGAGTACCCCATTAGGTATGGGTGGCTTTAGTGCGGTCAAGGCATTATCTACCCGTAATGATGATCCTGAAAAGGCTAGTCGACCTTGGGATAAAGACCGTGATGGCTTTGTGTTGGGTGATGGTGCTGCTGTTTTAGTCTTGGAAGAATACGAGCATGCAAAAGCCCGGGGTGCTAAAATTTATGCCGAAGTTAAAGGTTTTGGTATGAGTGGTGATGCTTATCACATGACAGCGGCTGCCCCCGATGGTGCTGGCTTTATCTTAAGTATGAATCATGCGTTGCGTAATGCGGGTATGTCTCCTGAAGACATTGATTATGTGAATGCGCATGGCACG
>JABABC010000233.1 GCA_014238445.1 Coxiellaceae bacterium | reverse complement strand
CCCTTCTGTAAAACATTCATACAACTGTGAAGGGTGGCGTGGCAATGCACCGGCACCTGGGAATACAACCCCCCAAGGCATCTCTGTCGTTCGACCCCATAACTCATTATTAATAAAATTTCCTAAGCGACCCAAACCCAAACCTATAGGCACTAAGGGTGCAGAAAAATCCGTCACATCCCATAAATTTTTTGCTGTATAACGACTAAACAACCAGAACGCAATGATTCCTCCTAATAAACCGCCATGAAATGACATGCCACCATCCCAGACAGCAAAAACAGATAAGGGATGATGCCAATAAAACGATATATTATAAAACAGCACATACCCTATTCGCCCACCAACAATCACCCCAATGGCCCCATAAAAAATAAGATCTGACACCTGATTAGCCGTCCAAACTCCATGACTACGCGCAGCACGCCAGACACCTAGCAACCAGGCTACCGAAAAGCCCACTAAGTACATCAAACCATACCAATGCACAGCCAATGGCCCTACATGAAAAGCCACCGGGTCAATCTCATGATAATAAAACATTCACTCTCACCTTGACGCCGCTTTAAAAGCATTAAAATAACATATGAAGGCCGATACCTAATAGTAAAATAGCAAAGCACGTCTTAAGCTGCTTTGCGGGCAACCGATAAGCTAACTTAGCGCCCAATGGAACAGAAAACAATGTGCCCAATATGATAGTCAAACAAGCTGGCCAATACACATATCCTGTGCTTCCCTTAGGTAATAGAGTAAAATCCCACCCCCAATACACGCTAGTGAGTGTGCCTAAGACCCCCACCGTTAAAGCTATCATCGCAGAGACCATAATAGCCAAGTGCAACGCAACACCATAACGAGTTAAAAATGGCACAGTGATAAAACCACCTCCGACACCTAGCAAAGCACACACAAAACCCATTAACAAACCAACACCCTGCGTGACACACCTATTGGGCAAAATCCGATCATGACCTTCTCGCTCTGACTGCGGTTTCAACATATTTAATCCAATAACCATGACCAAGACACCAAAAGTCATCTCTAAGACATGGCTGTGCAAATAATGGCCCGCAACAGAGCCCACCATAACACCCACTACCAAACCAAAAAACAAACGAAAATAAATATCAAAATAACCGGTATTCTTTTTACTGTGGTGAAACGTTGAATTAGCTGTTGTTCCAACCATAACAGCTAACGACGTACCCACGGATAAATGCATCACAAACTGTGGAGCCACATGCTTTAAAGAAAAAATAGCAACTAAACAAGGCACAACCACCACCCCACCACCCAGGCCAAACAAACCCGAAGCAATCCCAGTTAATAACCCCGTGAATAAAAAAGCCAATACTATCACATACATTCCATCTTAAAAGCCTGCACGAATCAAAGCGCCCATGCCGGCATCATCCAATACTGTTTCCATATGCAAACAAATCTCTGCAGCATCATTCATCTGCATGACCGTTTTAACTAACTGCTTGGCTTCATCATACCCAAAATGGCGGATCATCCACTTGGCCCGTGATAAGTTACGCGCATTCATACTTAAGACATCAAAACCCATCCCTAGCAACAACAATACAGTCAGTGGATCAGATGCCATTTCACCGCAAACACCCACAGAGCGGTTTGCCTTATGAGCGCCTTTCACAATAACCTCTAATGCACCCAAAACAGCTGGATGAAGACTATTATAACGTTGGGCCACACGAGGATTGTTACGATCAACAGCTAATAAGTACTGTATCAAGTCATTAGTACCTACAGAAATAAAATCCACTTGCTTAGCTAGATCATAAGCTTGGTATGCCGCAGAAGGCACCTCAATCATAACGCCAAGCTTAGGCATCTTTATGGCACAACCTTCTTCCTTAACTTCACGGAAAGCTTGATCAAGAAAAGCCTTCGCTGCTTCCACTTCTGACAATGATGTCACCATCGGTAACATAATTGATAAATTATTAAGACCTTCACTCGCCTGCAACATAGCACGTAATTGCTGTAGAAAAATATCCGGATGATCCAAGCTGATGCGAATCCCGCGCCAACCTAAAAAAGGATTTTCTTCTGCAAATGGGAAATACGGCAACATTTTATCACCACCAATGTCTAACGTACGCATAATTACAGGGCGCGGTGAAAACGCATTTAATAACTGTCGATACATCATGCGCTGCTCATCCTCACTCGGAAAACGATCACGCATCATAAAAGGTAACTCAGTACGATATAATCCAACACCTTCTGCACCTGCACTCAAGGCAAGCCCACTATCGACATCTAACCCCGTATTAACATATAAAGCTATGGAACGACCATCCAACGTCACAGTGGGCGCATCCCATAATGTCGCTAACTCCTCATCAAACTGTTTTTCTTCTTCCATTAAACGCTGAAAGTCTTTCTTCAACGCCGGAGAAGGATCAACATAAACCTGCCCATTAAAGCCATCGACAATCACCTCTTTACCAGCCAGTCGATCCAATGAAAACCCTGTGACAGACATCACACTAGGCAACCCCAATGATCGAGCTAAAATAGCCACATGTGAATTACCAGAACCTCGTCCTGAAACAACACCACTTAAGCATCCCTCTGGAATTTCAACCAATGCAGTAGCACTGACCTCCTCACTCACCAGAATCATATTCTTTTGAAAGCTTTGCTCAGAAATGACGCTCTGCTGTAATTGCGCAAGAATGCGCCTCCCCAAGTCTCTAAAGTCAGCTGCTCGCTCTCGCAAGTAAGTATCTTCAAGTGACTCAAAGTGCGCGACATGTCGACGGATAACTCGCTTTAATGCAGCTTGCGCCCAAACACCCTTTCTAATTTCCTCAATAATCTCACTCATTAAGGAGCGGCTATCTAACATGCGAATATAGACATCAAATAGTACAACCTCTGCATCTGACAATTGAGACTTCGCTTGCAATTGCAACCGATGCATTTCTTCTCGCGCACACTTTAATGCTGACTCAAATAATGCAATTTCTGGTTCAATATCATGAATGGCTTTATCAGGGACAGCCTCTAAATCAGCAGGTGGATACATCACAACCACGCGACCGATCGCCACGCCAAACCCACCAGAAATACCTTCTAGAACGAAAGATTTTTGACGTCGCCTACCTTCCTTCTGACCACCTTGATACACCCTTAATCGACTCAAAGATTCACCGAGCTGCGCACAGACAGTCACCAGCAGTGATTCATCATCCTCAGAAAATGATACTCCTTCCACCTTGAAGAATGCCCAAACAGCAATCAACTCACCACGAAAAAAAATCGGAATACCCAAAAAGGCCTGCAAACCCGCTTGATCAAATTGATGTGAGGCTACATAACGCTCATGCTGATGCATCGATGCGACATTGATAGGCTCCTCACGTTCACCTACCAAGCCAATAAACCCTTCGTGACGTTTAAAGTGCGCACCTAATGACACATCCACACCATCAACCGCATGATCAACCTGTAAATCATAGTCTGCGGTTTCCAGGTTAACGAAATATAAAGCTGCAACATCAGCCTGTAAAGCATCTGTTACTTCTGCCATCAATGCTCGCAAGACAGGTCCTGAGGACTCAGCTGTCTTCACATCGTCAATGAGGCGCTGTAACCGCTGTAACATGGAACTCCACCATTAATACGTTATTGTTTTACTTTGGGTTCAAACTCCGTTAGGACAGCCTGATACACCTCACGTTTAAAATTAATAATCCGCTTCACTGGCTCCCAATAAGCCACCCACTCCCAGGCATCGAACTCAGGTTTAGCGGTATAATTGAGGTCAATATACACATCATCTGTCTTTAAGCTCAGCAAAAACCATTTTTGTTTTTGCCCAATCACTAAAGGCTGACTGTCTAGCCGCCAATAACGAATGGGTAATCGATAGGTGTGCCAAGATTGAGAAATTGCCTGGATTTCAACGGACTCTGGGAACAAACCCAATTCTTCAGACAACTCGCGATACATGGCTTCTTCGGGTGTCTCCCCCTCACACATCCCCCCTTGAGGAAACTGCCAAGCCTTTTTTTTTCGACAACGCTTAGCTAATAACAATTGCTCTAACGAATTAACAATAATGATCCCAACGTTATACCGATACCCATCTTTATCTATCATACTCACTCCCACAGAAAGACATCATGACGGCCCTTAAGTAAGCCTTGGATCAATCATTCAGCCCTCTATTGACTCAGTCATCTGCACACTATTTAGTAACCTATTGTTTCATAGACAGATCTATTGCCGCAATCACTTTACCCTAAAACCGTATTTTTAATCTGAACAATGCTCGATTTTATGAGAACAAACACCTGATCAATAGCCTTTCACCCGTATATTTTAAATCATACACAAGTTTTCCCCAGGTTATCCACTTGCACAAGAGGATCAAACACATTATCTTGTGTCTATAGGTCAGGTGAACAACTACATATTGTGCTTAAATCCCTCAACCCATTATACAGTCATCATCATTGACACGGTTAAAGACGTAAAAAAGGAATATCATGGAAACATTGACGAAAAAAAACCACACAACAAACACAAAACCGCTTCAACCTGGAAAAGTCTATGTCAAAAAACGCTGCGGTGATATTGCAGAATTCAATGAAGAAAAAATCTTAACTGCGATCAAAAAAGCCTTCATAGCGAATGACCCTAACCGTGCACAACACTCTGAACAACTACAGCACCAGCTACAACACTACACTCAACATGTCCTGCAAATGGTAGAATCGCGGCGTAATGATAGTCAAATAATTGAAATCGAACAGATTCAAGACTACGTTGAAATCACACTCATGCGTGAAGGCGAACATCAAGTTGCCCGTTCTTACGTGCTCTATCGAGCACAACGCAACGAAGAAAGAAAGCAACAGCAAGAGAATACTGACATTCAAGAAAATACGGCATATTACGTACACATAGATAATAACCAATCGATAGAACTCACACTGGAGTGGATCACCACTATCGTGAAGCAAGCTTGTAGTCAGTGTAACAACGTTGATCCTCTACCGATTGTTCATGAAGCTAAACGCAACCTCTTTGACGGCATTAGCATTGAAAATGTCTTTAAAGCAATTATTTTAAGCTCACGCACATTAATTGAGACTAACCCAAACTATTCCTACGTCACTGCTAACTTATTATTGCAAAGTTTATTTAAAGAGGTCATTCATGGCCTAAAACTCAACATACCCATTCAATCCACCTACAACCCAACCGTTTATCAATCTGCCTTTAAAGCCTTCATTCAACAAGGGATCGAGCACGAACTATTACACCCCAACCTTAAAGATTTTGATTTAGACTTCTTAGCACAACACTTAGAACCATGTCGTGACCATCAGTTCACGTACTTAGGGTTACAGACGCTGTATGATCGCTATTTAATTCATCACCAACATACACGCATTGAATTACCACAAGTCCTCTTTATGCGTGTTGCGATGGGCTTAGCGCATCAAGAAGGTGAACAACGCAATGAAAGGGCCGTTGAATTCTATCGACTACTCTCTTCCTTTGACTACATGACATCAACACCCACCCTATTTAATTCAGGCACCAACCACCCTCAATTATCGAGCTGTTATTTAACGACCATATCCGATGACCTAGATGGCATCTACAGTGCTATCAAAGACAATGCCTTATTATCTAAATTTTCAGGATGCCTAGGAAATG
>JABABC010000151.1 GCA_014238445.1 Coxiellaceae bacterium | reverse complement strand
TTGAAAAAAATATTATTCCATCAGTGGGTTATATGCTTTGTGGTGTCGAGCGGGCCGAAGAAGCCCCCCCCTTTTTTTTAAGTGCTATGCGTCAAACAGGCTGTGCAATGAAGTGGCTTTGTTTGAGAGCATGTAAGATAGAGGCAATGCGTAAAGCTTCTGTGATTTGTTCGTCACTAAAGTGTGATTGCAGTTGCTGGTAGTGTGATTGCAGACAGAGTCCGCAACCATTTACGGCGGATACTGCTAATGACATCAGTTCAAATACGGATGCCTCAATGCCGTGTTGAGTAATGCCTTGCATGCGTAACCCAGCAGGTTGCTGAGATAAGGCTGTACTGTGGATGAGGTGTGTGGCGCGATAATACATATTGTTCATCGCCATCGTGGTTGCGCAGATTTTGGCAGCGTTCTGTGTTGCTTCATCCAATTGATCTGCGTACGTATAGGAGGCCTCTACAATGGCAGTGTTTTGTAGTGAAAAACTGACGGCCAAAGTAATAGCTTGATGTATGGATGGTTCTAAGAGGTGGTTCTCATCCAATGAGAAAGTTTTTTTTAGATTGATTTTTAGGTCTTTATTAGCGGCTTGATCAGTGAGTAAATCTTGAAAAGTCATTATACGGCCTCCATTGGTGTTAAGGATTGAGTGAGGGTAGTGTCACCGGGTTGCCAATTACAGGGGCATAGTTCGTCAGTTTGTAAGGCATCCAATACGCGTAGCACTTCTTTGGGATTTCTGCCAACAGTAGAGTCGGTGATCATGGAAAATCGAATGATGTTGTGCGGATCCACAATATAAGTAGCACGTTGCATCACTCCGTCTTCATTTAAAATGCCAAGATCTTGAGCCAGTTGACGTTGAATGTCTGAGAGCATGGGGTAGTGTAGTGACTTCAGGTCATCATGTTGTTGGCGCCAGGCTAGGTGGACAAATTCACTGTCAATGCTGCCACCGAGCAAGACTGTATCGCGGTCAGAGAAGTCTTCGTTCAGGTCATTAAAGGCTTTGAGCTCAGTGGGGCATACAAAGGTGAAGTCTTTGGGCCAGAAAAAATACACTTTCCATTGGCTGGGGTAGCTTTGTTCAGTGATGGTTTGAAATGCTGTTTGTGGGTCATTACTGACAGTAGCGAGTAGATTAAAGGCTGGAAAGGATTGTCCGACAGTTTTCATGGTGTTTCCTCAAATGTTGATAACAGAGAATACCTTACGCCGGAAAGCATTATATTTAAAATCGATTGTTATTATGAATGTGATAGATTTTATCTATAATTATTCGTTGGATGATTTCCGTATCTTTGATATTGTGGGTGGTATGTGGTTAGTTTAAATTGATTAATAGTTATAATTTGATAGATTTTATGGTGATTTAGTATGAATTTGAGGGATTTGCATTATTTAGTGGCGTTGAGTGAAACACTTAACTTTCGTCGCGCCTCTGAGGCCTGCTTTGTGAGTCAGCCAACGCTCAGTATGCAGATTAAAAAGTTAGAAGAAGAGTTGGGTGTGATGTTATTTGAACGTGATCGGCGTTTTTTGCAGATTACCTCGGCGGGAACCGCCATGGTGGGGTATGCCAGGCGTATTTTGTATACGGTCGATGATATGAAGAAGGTGGCAGAAGGCTATCAAGACCCTTTGGGAGGTTCGGTTTCATTGGGTATCTTTCCTAGTTTGGCGCCTTATGTTTTGCCTAAAATCATTCAGAGGCTCGATGTGTCATTACCTGCATTATCATTGTCCGTGAAGGAGAAAATTACAGCAGAATGCTTGCGTGAACTCTATGAAGGTCAGTTGGATTTGGTGATGTTAGCGAGTCAAATAGATGATCCAGCGCTGTCTAATCATGCTTTATTTGAAGAGACGTTTTATTTAGTGTGCAGTGATAAGCACCCATTAAGTGCATTGGATTCGATTAAACCGGATCAGATACCTGAAGATCAGTTGTTGTTATTAGATGAAGGGCATTGTTTGCGTGATCAGGGTTTGGCGTATTGTCAGCGGATTTGTCGTCGACATAATACTGATATTGCCGGTACTAGTCTCTCTACGGTCTTGGCGATGGTGTCATTGGGTCGAGGTATGACGCTAGTGCCCGCGTTATCGCTGCCTGCAGTTGAGCACTTGCCGGTGACAGTGAAGTCGATCGCTGTCGACCCGCCAAGCCGTAGGGTGTCTTTGTATTGGCGTTCTAGCTTTGATCGTCGAGCGTTGATTGAGTGTTTGGTGGGGGTAATTAAGGCGGGTGTGCAATCAGTGAAAGGTGTGGTTGTGGTGTAAAAAAATCTTTCAAATGAGGGGTAAATAAGATATAATGTTGTCTTAAGGAATATGAATTTTATTTAACATATTGATATTAAACAGTTTTACTTTTAAGAGGGTCTTTTTCGTGGGAATTATCAGAACAAAAATAGCGCTTTGGCGTATATCGCTCATGGTGAGTTTAGTGAGTGGTGTGATGTGTATGGTTCCAGTCGCTCAGGCAGCGAAGGCGCCCGTTAGCGATACAATGGTGACATCAACTCAGAAGCTGGGTTCATTTGATGCCATGGTTGTGTCTGGGAATATACAAGTGACTCTGTTACCAGTGGATCAGTCAGACTCACATACTTTAACCATGGCTCACCCATCCTCACAGAGTTATGTTATTAGTGTCAAAAAGCATATTTTAACGATTCGTCAAACAACACCTTGGTGGATCTCAACGAAACCAGCAGTGGTGACGGTTGATGTCACTGCGTTAAAGAAATTATCATTATTTGATGCAGTGTCTGTTTCAGCTCAATCATTTAACACGTCATCCTTAGCGATTGATGCGGATACATCGGGTAATATTGATCTCGATGGTAAGGTAGGTTTGAACAGCTTACTGTTAAAAGGACCTGGTGGAGTGCATGTTCGTTGGGTTGATTCGCCGAGCTTGCATATTGATAGTTCGGGAGACAGTTCCATTGAGTTGTCAGGTAACGTGGGGCAGATGCATGTTCGTTTATCGGGACACAGTGCGTTACAAGCGGAATATTTAAGAGCAGACTCGATTGCAATACAAGCCTATCGTTTTGCTAAGGCGCAAGTCATGCCTCTCACTACATTGAATGCCTATGCGCATGATAATAGTAATATTTTCTATTATAAAACACCTAAATACTTTACTCGTTTTACATCACAATCTGGTAATGTGCTTCAAATGCAGTGGCGTGAGTCTTAATTCGATATCAGTTGAAGGAGTAAAAAGCGTTCATCCAAGTTGATTGGGTGGGCGTTTTTTTTATTTTATCACCCCTATGAATGTAAGGATTTCTTAATACTTTTAATATTTCTTTGAGCTTTTTAGGGTATAATAATGTCAGTTGTCTCAAATTTTAGTCATCCTTCATATGAGCCCTTTAGATCAATCAAATCTAGATTACAATGATATGCAATGGGCTGGAATCAAGCTCGGTTTAAGTCATGCGCAGGTGTTGTCAGCAGAAAATTTTGGTTATCATACCATTGCAGCCATTATGGAGGAGATACCACAAACATCATTGTGTGGTCGCTTATTTCAATATTTCAGTACTGATTTTACAACATCATTAAATGCTGCTTTTGAAAAATATCGTGATTTGAATAGCTTTCAAATAGAAGGCATGACTGAGTTCGGTTTAAGTCGTTTGCAGGTACAAGAACAGCACTTTGGTAATTATACTATTCACGCTATTCATAATATTCAAATTTTGATTCCTGCATTATCTATAGATGAAGTTTTTAATCGCGTTAAAGGAAAAACACATCATAAAACACGCGAGGTCGTACAACAATGCCGTTTAGAGGTAAAGCCACAGCAAAAATCAATTACTGAAATGCCAT
>JABABC010000074.1 GCA_014238445.1 Coxiellaceae bacterium | reverse complement strand
GTCGTGTTTTTTTTCAAATTCCCTGCGGGTGGTGATGCCTGCAAGTACTCGCGCACGTTTTACGCGTTCGCCTGATGAGGCTAGTGTCGTTTCTATTTTCATCTTGGTCTCCCTGTGATTGTCCATATCATCGAGGTGAAATTATCATACAGGGAAATGAAATGATCGCCTAGTCTTGGGTCACTCTATTCCGAGTGAAAACGGTGGTTGTTCTATGTTTTCAAGGGGGGGAGGGAGAAAACCATCACGCATTTGTCGTATTTGATGAACAGTCGGTTTCACTTAATTCAAGTTTATTGAAATTAGCGCTTAAATCAGCCCAATAAGAGATCATTTTTTGTACCGCAAAAGAACTTGACAATTTTTTGGCATAATGATTATATAAACCGTAAATAGGTTAAATATAAAATAAAAAAACCTCTAATCAATATTTAAAATGGTTTGTTAGCACTGTTGCCGCGAAGGGTGTGAGTTATGGTGAAGCGAAAGGATGATGTGATTGCTTGTCTTTGGCAAGATATCCTCTCTGATTTGTCGAACGCTTCATCGCAATCGATGAGTCAGCGTGAGCTTTACTCTCAGGTGGAAACACGATTACAAGAAGCAGCATTAACGGGGACTCGTTATCACGTTAAGGTGGGTAGCTTTCCTATTCTTTTGACGGCACGTGAACGCCAAGTCTTATTTTGGGTATGTCAGGCTTTGAGTGCTGCAGAGATCGCTCAACGTATTAATTTGTCCCCTCGAACCGTTGAGTACTATACCAGTAACTTGAAAGCTAAATTCCATGTTTTTTCTAAGCGATCTTTGGTGAAGTTGGTTCAAGAAAAGACATCCTTTTTGGAGGAGTGTTCTAAGGGTTCAGGGTTGTGAAGGTATCGTCAGCATTGTTCGCTCTTAACCTGTTGTGAGCTGGCGTGGTGCTTAAATCTCGTTGGATAGGGGGTGATCCTGGGTGTTAAGCTTGTAACTGTTGTTACCTATCAATAAAGCCAATGTATCTATTAGTGGTTATCAGCCAAGTTCCATTTTAATGCATTAGCAGGGCGAGCTACTAAACCACGATGACATAATGCGCGTCTCAATAGTTGTTTCTGGTAATGTTGTTCTTTACTTGATAATGACGTTATCACACGATCATCAAGGTCCAGCATGCTGCTTCTTTCAAGGGATGCGTCTATTAAAACTTTGCGTTGTTTATTGATATGGCCAAAACAACTGGGCAAATTACCACAACGGGTTTCTGAAAACAGCACATGTGAAAATGGTATATCATCAAGTCCCAGGGAGTTGCCAGCGAATTTTCCCGTGTATTGAATCCCTAATAAGTCGAATAACGTTGGCATGAGGTCAAAGTGAGAAGAAAAGGTGAGTTTTCGTGATTGCAGTTTGGGATGACTGATAAGGAAAGGTACATTAATTTGAGGTTGGATGATGGAATTAGAATGTATTTTGTAATTCATTTCGCCAAAAGACTGACCATGATCTGCGGTATACACGATAATGGTATTATTTAAATCAACTAGTTCTCCCATTTCTTGGATTAATTCAGGAAGCATGGCATCGACTTCTTCTATGGCTAAACAGTACCGTTCAAAAGTATTATTGGTGTGTTTGGCTTTGTAGATGCTGTAAGGGTGGTGTGTTTGCATGTTTTTTAAGTGTAGGAACAGTTTATCTTTTCCAGCGTGTTCATGTGAGACTTGTTTTAATAAATCGGAAAAAATAGCTTTGTCGGGTCTTTCTGCGTGTATCGACTTATTATCAGGAAAATAAATGTTATCTAGGCCTATGTTTTTCATTAAGCCAGGATTCTTTGTTGTTGCGCTCGTGGTTAAATAAATAGGAGTATAGGCATTCTTT
>JABABC010000076.1 GCA_014238445.1 Coxiellaceae bacterium | reverse complement strand
CGCATCGTATTGTTTTCCTCATTTTTGAAAATGGAGGGGGGAGGATTCGAACCTCCGAAGGCGGAGCCGTCAGATTTACAGTCTGATCCCTTTGGCCACTCGGGAACCCCTCCCAAAAATAAGCGGTCTATTGTGCTCAAGCAGAGGCGGTTTGTCAACCTAATCTACAAATAGATGAGCAACAGTTAGCGAGTCGGATGATATACTAATTCACAGCCCAACTCCAGGGGAAATATAGTCAAAATACTTAATGAAATCTGAATGATCCGACGTTGCAAGCCCTCCCCAACAACTATCGCTTACACTCAATAAGCGCAAGCACCAGTCATCCGCATTACCCCAACTAACATCGCAAGATACCAAACAATCATCTCCACTCGCTAACTGAACACAAAAAGCCCCTAGACCGCCAGCCAAACCACAACCCACCGCCTTCACAAAGGCTTCTTTCAACACCCAGAGCTTGATGAACCCCTCACCTTGTTGTGCCACCGGCAGCTGTCGAATTAGCGCAACCTCTTCTTCTGTAAAAAACCGCTCCGCTAGGGCTAGTACATCCACCGCGCGATCCCCATACTCAATATCAACCCCCACTCGAGCTATCCCATGCCCTGCAATAGCCACTAATGCCACATCATCTGAATGAGACAAATTAAATGGCAGTACCGCCCCAACCACAGATGGCTTCCCTTGATTGGAAGCTTTCAAAACTACATCAGCTGGATCAACGCCTAAATACCCCCCCAATAACTCACGCAACACAACATGTGCCGCACCATAGCGCTGCCGATGCTCCGCCTGCCGAAAAGCTTGCCACTTTTTCTTCTCTTGAACGGACAACACGTGGGCGATTTGCCTTGGAATGACTTGCGTTAAGTCCACTCGCCACACATGAATATCACGCACCCCCAATACAGGAAGGTCGCTGAGCGAAAGCCACTGAATGATCTGCATGAAAAGCACCATATTGAAAGATCACAATGGATCGATGGCACACTATAACAAAAAAATAAGATAGCTGGCGATCCGATTCGAACGGACGACCGGCTGATTACAAATCAGCTGCTCTACCAACTGAGCTACGCCAGCATATGCGTGAAACCTTATTAACCGACCTGCTGTTTATCCAACAGGGCTGCCGATAAAATTAAGATGGAGATTCTATGCAATCCCACCCAGAAAATCAATCATCAATTTCACGGGATGAGACCCTTCACAAAAGCAACTGTGATGATACCTGACCACCAATCAGTATCTTAGCCTTTTCCACCTGAGACATTAAGACAGCCATCACTTCAGCTTCAGCGATATCACAAAATGTCATAGACAACACCACAGCAATCTCATTCAGCTCACCCTTAGATAATGGCACCTTAGAAAACTTGCAATAATGCACTAAATTATAACAAGCATCTGATAATTGCTGCCGCTCATTACGCTGCAACCGTTGCCCCATAGGCACTGCCTCCAATAACAAGCAACGCTCCATTTGATGAGCAATATCCACCTCATCATGCAACCAAGCTCTAATGGTGGTCATTTTCTCATGCTGATGAAGCACAATCATCGACTGCAGTCGCTGCAACTCCTCAACCACTTCTTCGCTCCAAGCAAAAACCACTTGATGTAATTTAATAAATTGCTTCTTTTTAATGCGTCCATAGGCTTGCTGCGCATACCACACCAAATAACACACCAAATTTGCATTAAGACGAACCCGCTGAAGTCGATCCAATGACCGGGAAACTGCCCCCGAACACATTAATTCAACCGTATACTGAAAAAACTCCTGACCCATCTCCGTATAATTCTGCTTAATCGCATCCATGATCAAACACCCCCTCCAATACCCATTATATTAGCCACTGACCTAAACTCGCTCCAGATCCTTATCAATCCGTTGCTGAATAACATGACGAAAGTGCAAAGGATCGGGCACCCAACGAAAATAATCGCGACTTCCACCGGTGCCAATAACTACTAACGTCCCATAACCCAATAATCGCGCAACAATAGACTGATCGACATGGATGGCTTCAATTTTAGTCACAAAAACCTCTAGCGAATTACGCTGAATCATGCCCACCTTCATTAATACACGCCGACTGGTCACGCCGTACTCAGAAAAATAGAAGATGATACAGGCTGAGCCTAAGGCGTAGAGAATACAGAACGCGCCCACTAACACCAGCCACGTCAACATTGAAAAGCCCAATAGCATCACATTAAAGTGCAAGCCTCCAGGAAAAAAACAGAAGAACAACAGGATAAATACAGCGATGACTGCCGGCGACACAAACACCACCCAATGTGGGCGCGCCAATAAAACAACCTGCTCATTTTCAAGTAATGTATTCTGAATATAGGACACTCACTCCCCCTAAAATCATGCATCTTATACACATACTACCATGTAAATTTAATGCAAATCACTAGAAACGCCGCGTCCTAAAGACCACTATGCCTCACCAACAACGATTGCATCCACCGAGCGAAACCCTCGCGGCAACAACGCACCTCGACGCCCCCTTTCAGCAAAAAAGTTATTTAAGTCCTTGTTTTTAATACTAAACTTTCTTTTTCCTGACAACAATGTCAATGTTTGAGTCACACTCAATACCGCCATTCCTACACAAAACTCCTCACGAGACTTCGCACGTGCAGCAGGAATTTGAATCATCTTATTCCCCTTTCCTTTTAGCAGCTCGGGTAATTCAGATGCCGAGAAAACCAATAAACGCCCCTCATTAGTCACAATGGCCACTCGATCCTGGGCGACGTCCATAACACGACAGGGCGATAACATCTTTGCACCTTCAGGGACTTTCAAGCACGCCTTACCATTACGCTGCCTACACACTAGCTGACCTAACGTCGTGACAAACCCATAACCGGCATCACTGGCTAATAAAATACAATCCTCATCCGCCCCCATGAGTACCGCCAAAAACACACTACCCGGGTCTGGCTTTAACTTGGAAGTTAACGGATCACCCTGACTGCGCGCAGAAGGTAACGTATTGGCTAGCAAAGAGTAACTTTTACCCGTTGAATCCACAAAGATAGCCTGCTGATGACTCCTTCCTCGCGCTTGCATCAGAAAACCATCCCCAGCACGAAAATTCAACCCTTCACCATTGACCTCGTGCCCCTTAGCAGAACGTACAAACCCCTTCTCTGACAATACTACTGTTACCGATTCAGCAGGCACCAAATCTTCTTGCTTAATGGCTTTTGCTTCGGCGCGCACAACGATTGGAGAACGCCTAGGTGAACCAAAGGTTGCTTGATCTTCTTTCAACTCTTTCTTAATTAAGGTTTTTAATCGCACAGAAGAACCTAATAATTTCTCAATACTCTCACGCTCTTGGGTCAACTCATCATGCTCTGCCTGAATCTTCACTTCCTCAAGCTTAGCCAACTGACGTAACTTAATGTCTAAAATGGCTTCTGCCTGACGCTCACTCAACTTAAATCGAGCCATCAGCTCTGCTCTTGGCTGATCTTCTTCTCGGATGATCTGAATCACCTCATCAATATTCAAATAGGCAATCAAAAACCCTGCTAATAAATGCAACCGATCCAGTATTTTTTGCAAACGAAACTCTAAACGACGCGTTACTGTTTGTGTGCGGTACGTTAACCACTCTTTCAAAATTTGCACTAAAGACTTCACTTGTGGGCGACCATCCAAACCAATCATGTTCATATTGACTCGATAAGTTCGCTCTAAATCCGTCGTTGCAAATAAGTGCCTCATTAATGCCTCGGCATCCACTCGATTAGAGCGTGGCATCACCACTAATCGAATAGGGTTCTCATGATCAGACTCATCGCGCAAATCACTCACCGTTGGCAACTTTTTTGCACGCATTTGATCAGCAATCTGCTCCATCACCTTGGCTGGTGATACCTGATAAGGAAGCGCAGTAACAACCAATCCATCCTCTTCCTTTTCATACGTTGCTCGCAAGCGTACCGAACCACGCCCAGTTTCATAGAATTCCAATAGATCTTCTGGCTTGGAGATAATTTCAGCATCGGTTGGGTAATCTGGTCCTTGAATGATTTCCATCACATCGTGCAATGAGGCCTTAGGATGATCCAACAAATGCAGGCAAGCCTCCGTTACTTCATTTAAATTATGCGGCGGAATATCCGTTGCCATTCCCACTGCAATCCCAGAAGCACCATTAAATAAGACATTAGGTAACCGAGCAGGGAGCAAAATAGGCTCTTTCAAGGTTCCATCAAAATTCGCCTGCCAATCCACAGTGCCTAACTGCAACTCGGATAATAAGGTGCTGGCATAGCCTGTCATTTTTGCTTCGGTATAACGCATGGCCGCAAAAGACTTCGGATCATCAGGACTTCCCCAGTTACCCTGACCATCAATCAAGGGATAACGGTAAGAAAAAGGCTGCGCCATTAACACCATAGCCTCATAACAGGCTGAGTCACCGTGCGGATGAAATTTACCCAACACATCACCGACTGTCCGTGCTGACTTCTTATATTTAGACTGCGCTTTTAAACCCAGCTCTGACATGGCGTACACAATCCTGCGCTGCACGGGCTTTAACCCATCAGCCAGGTGCGGCAATGCACGATCTAAAATCACATACATGGAGTAATCCAAGTACGCTTTTTCTGTAAAAACACTTAAGGGTTGTTGCTCTACATCAGTATATGGGTCAACCAAATCAGTCATGCTGTCCTTCCTAACTCAACAGTCTGTCAATATTGCCTGGGATCATAACCACAGACCTCAAGCGAGTCTAGCATGAAGCGCAACCATTTAAGGACGAATCATGTCACACACAGTGCACAAAAAAAACCACCAAGCCAGGACAACCCTCACTTAGCGGCTTTCTTAATCTCAACGAAAGACTATGAGATTTCAGCTAAATCCAATGCCTCTTCAGACATTTTACGACCACGCTGACGATTCACAACTTGATCCACTTCCCAGGTATTCACATCAATACGACGTCGTAATTTGAATAATTTTTCAATTTCGTGCAGCACACCCAGGGCTTCACTCAACGCAATTAAACGTGGCAAGGAAATTTGCCCAGTGCGCTCAAAATG